>CAYZLP010000840.1:0-2862 GCA_964478635.1 uncultured Caldilineaceae bacterium | reverse complement strand
ACCGGCCCGGCCTCTGGCTGACGGAACTGAGCCTTGACGAATTTGACGTGCGGGGCGCAGTCGTCATTGGAACCGAACGCGCGCTGATCTGGGACACGCTCTCACACCCCCGGGATATGGCACCGGTACAAGCATTGGTGCAGGACCGGCCCATTGTCGTCGCCTACAGCCATGCCGACTGGGATCACGTCTGGGGTACGGCGGGCCTCATGCCTGGCGCGCCGATCATGGCCCACAAAACGTGTCTGGCCCGCTTTGCCAATGACGTGCCCGCAACCCTACGGCAGATGCATGGGGAACAGCCCGGGCGTTGGGATGACGTGGTCCTGCTGCCGCCGTACATTACCTTTGACGAGTCCGTGACAGTTGACTTGGGCGGCGTCACGGTCGAGCTGGTCCACTTGCCGGGTCATACCCTGGACTGTATCGTCGCTTTCCTCCCCGAATGGGGTATCCTGTTGGCGGGCGATACGGTCGAGACGCCCTTTCCCGTCGTGAATGATGGCGCCGCTCTGCCGGGCTGGATTGCCCATCTGGAACGCTGGGCGAGTGACGAACGTGTGACCACGGTCATCCCTGCCCACGGCGAGATTGCCGGGCGAGAACTCATGCGCGACAACGTGGATTACCTGACCGGTCTGCTGACAGATACGGCGCCGTTGAAAATGGTCGGCCTCTCCTCCTTCTACGACGCCACCCACCAGGCCAATCTGGCATGCGTGGGCAAGTGGAGAGACCGGTAGACACAGCGTTGAAGCGCACAGCGTTGAGGCACAACGTATTGACGAACGACGACATCGAATTGGAATTGATTTTGCCGTGAACCGTAATCCGTTTCGTCCGCATTTATTCGCAGTGGGACTCTACACGCTGCTGGCCATTGTCCTGTCCTGGCCTTTGCTGCTCAATCTGGGGCGCGGGGTGCCGGGCGTGGCCCAATGGGCTTTTGACGAGTCGACCTTTGTTTGGAACATCTGGTATTTCAAACACGCCCTGGTCGACAACCTGAGCAGCCCGCTCCATACAGAGTTGATCTGGTACCCGCTAGGCATCGACCTGGTGCTCTATACCTACAACTTCTTTCACGCGCTCATCGCGTTCCCGTTGGCCGTCGCTTTCAACCTGCCCGTTGCCAGCAACCTCGCCCTGCTCTTCAGCACGGTCATGAGCGGCTATGGGACGTTTTTGCTGGTGCGTTATTTGCTGGGCAGGGAGGGTTTCCTCCCCGCCCTCATCGCCGGCCTCATCTACGCCTTTGCCAGCAATCGGGCCATCTACGCCGCCCTGGGTCACTACGACATGGTCACGACCCAGTGGATTCCATTCTACGCGCTCATGCTGCTGCGCATGCTGGACGGCGGCCTCTCGGCCGGGATGCGGCGCAAATCCGCGTTGCTGGCCGGCCTTTTCTTTGCCTTCAACGGCCTGGCCGAGATGATTACGGCCGTCTTTCTCGCGATCTTCACCCTGATCGTGCTGGTGGATTATGCCCTGCGGCTGTGGCGCAACAGACGCACCGATCTCAATCAATCTCCCGATCTCCCCAATCTCCAATCTTCAACCCTCAACCTCATCCTCCTCGGCGCCGTGGCCTTCCTCATCTGGTCGCCTGCACTGGTACCGATTCTGGTGCAATTTCTGACCGATGACTTTTCGCTCAAGGGCTGGGGCGAGGCCATTCCGCTCAGCACCGATCTGTTGGGCTGGTTTACGCCGACCGTGCTGCATCCGATCTTCGGCGGTGACCTGATCGAAGAGTTGCGCCGCGTTCAATTGCGCGCGCTGGAGCAGGGGGTCGAGGGTTTCCGCGATGTGAATACGGTCTTCCTGGGCTGGGCAACGTTGGCCCTGGGACTGGTGGGCGCCCTTGCCTACTGGCGCAAGGTCCGGGTCTGGATCTGGACGACGGTTATCTTTGGCCTCTTCACCTTGGGTCCTTTCTTGCAGATCAACGGTCGCTATCGCTTTGATCTCGACGGCGTGGACGCGACCTTTCCCATGCCCTATGCCCTGCTCCACTACATCCCCATCGTCAAGGCCAACCGCGCGCCCAATCGCAACAGCGTTCTGCTCATGCTGGGCCTGGCGGTGCTGGCCGCATACGGCGTTTGGTGGATCAACAAGAGACTGAAGCGTGAAGATTCAAGATCGGCGGTCAGCGAGCCACGCGCAAACCGCTCTTCCCTCTTCAATCTTCAATCCGTCCTCGCCCTGGTCTTTGCCCTACTCATTCTCTTCGAGCATCTTGCCATTCCTGCGCCGCTCTCCGACGCGCGCATTCCGGCGGTCTATGAGGAGATCGCAGCCGATCCCCGACCAGTGAGCGTGCTTCAGATTCCCTTGGGCTGGCGCAATTCATTTGGCGTTCTGGGCCCGGAGCGCACCCAGTTGCAGTATTTCCAGACCGGCCACGGCAAGCCCATGCTGGGCGGCAACATCAGCCGGGCGCCCGATTTCAAAATGGACTATTTTGCACGAATTCCTTACTTCGCCGCGCTGACCGAGATCGAGTTCGGCAACCAGGTCCCCGACGAGACTCTGGCCGCAGCCCGGGCGCAGGCCGACGAACTCATGTATCTCTACAACACCGAATATGTGCTCCTCTTTCCGCCCATTCCCCAGCGCTTCCCCTATGCCGACCACTGGGAAGCGAGCTGGGCCTTTGTGAAAGAAACGCTGCCCCTGGAGGCGGAACCCTTCTGGGCGGAAGATGGCATCGAAGCCTATCGCGTCATCCAACCGGAAGGGACCGATGGGTTTCAGCTGGATCTGGGCACGCCCAGCACCTATGCCTACCGGGGCGAGGGCTGGGACGCGGCCGAGGTGGACGAGCCCTACGCCGCGACGGCCGTGTGGGCCACC
>CAYZLP010000839.1:0-2863 GCA_964478635.1 uncultured Caldilineaceae bacterium | reverse complement strand
CTATGAAGGGCGGATCATGGGCATCGTGAACCGGGACGAGACCAACGCCGAGGAATTGGGGTTGATGATGGCCGGCGTGGCGACGGAGCACGGTTAGTGGTAGGGCAGGCTGATTTCATCCCCTGTTTCACGCATCCGATATGCAAGCCAGTCCATCAAATTATGTTGGGTAATTCGATCACCATCGGCGATTCCGGGTCATTCAAGCAATCGGCAATATACTTGACAATCTCTGAATATGCTCGGGGATTATGCGACAACGACACGAAACCGCTGGCTGCGGTGGTCCAGGCAACCAGTATTTCGGTTCCGTGACTTGGCTTATACTCTCCAATTGTCGTCACGTTATCCAAGTTCACCAATTCCTTTTCGCTCGTTCGTATCCACATAGTGTTGTTCCTCAAAGTTATGGGGCGAATCATGTTCTTTCAACTGCTGCCAAGAATTCGATGGCCGAGACATCTCGTGCGGTACGAGTAGAAACTTTCCGCTGTAGTGCTGGGCGATCATCCGGCCCAATAGGGCCTTCACTCTGAATAATTGAAGTCGGCGGGAGCACCTGTCGTATCTAGAAGAGCACGGAAAAGCCGTGATAGTGTATTGTATATACGACCAATAGGTTGTTCGAGAGGAGCCGAGCCTAGCACATTGAGTATACCACAATACTCGGGTGGCCGTGCTGAAGCATCACGTAATCTACTCTCCCGACGGTACGCACCAGATCCTTTCTCCACGCAATCGATTCCCCGATGCCAGTGGTTCACGATTTGTCATCCGAGCGGATCTGGACAGCTACCTTCGCTTCGGCGAGAAGCCAGCGAGGAATTTCGTCCTTCTCCAAATCGTGAACCACTGGAGCTGACTTCGTTTATGCTGCAGACGATGGCGATACACTGCGAAACCGCTTCTGCTATAATGTTAGGGGTAGATGTGCGACGAACTACTGTGACACGGTATACTGGGTAAGGCCGTCGCAAGAAATTCGCTATCCGACCTGTCCTGAAAATAGCGCAGATGACGCTGATCAAGCAGATCTGCGCGGATTTTCATTCCTCGTGGTGCGAATTGGCGCATGTAGACTTCCTGGAAGCTGAATTCGAGAGTACCACTTGACTAGAGAGCTTCCAGGAAGGTGTCACGGTCAGCGATTTTTTGGGGTTGGCCCAGGTAGAGGCACTCTTATTGTCCATACTATTGCTCTCCACTAAACTTTATGTTCCTCAACGCCGGCTGCCTTCGCAACAAATCGCATTGGTGCCGCGTCCCCACCTGATCGAAAAATTGACGGCTGGCTCAGCCGGCAAGCTTACATTGGTTGCGGCTCCCGCCGGTTTTGGAAAATCGACTCTGCTCAGTGAATGGGTTGGCGGAATGCAGTCGGAAACTGCTGGTCGACCAACCTGCTGTTGGCTTACCCTGGATGAAAGCGACAACGACCCGATCCGTTTCTGGCGTTACTTCATCGCCGCTCTGCAGGCGTCGAATCCGGGCCTCAGCGCGAACACGCCTGCGCTGCTCCAATCGCCCGAAGCGCCGCCGCTCGAAACCATTCTCACGATCTTGCTGAACGATCTGGACGCCTGGCCATGTGAAGTCAAGCCGCAGATAGTGCTCGTCTTGGAAGATTACCATGTCATTGTCTCGCCTACGATTCATAATAGCCTCACGTTCCTGCTGGATCACCTACCCGCCACCCTTCATCTCGTCATCACCACTCGTGCCGATCCGCCGCTTTCGCTGGCACGCCTGCGCGCCCGCGGCGAACTGACGGAAATTCGGGCCGATGATCTTCGTTTTACCGAAGCCGAAACGGCACAATTCCTCAATGAACACATGGGACTACAGCTGGCTTTGAACGAGGTCCGGTTGTTGGCGGCGCGCACGGAGGGTTGGATCGCCGGGCTCCAACTAGCGGCGCTCTCCATGCATGGGCATGAAGACAAGGCAAGTTTTCTTGGTTCCTTCTCCGGCGGGCATCGGTACATTTTCACCTACCTGGTTGAAGAGGTGTTGAACCAACAATCTGAGGAAATCCAGGCGTTTTTGTTGCAGACATCCATTCTTGCGCGCCTCTGCGGGCCGCTGTGTGATGCCGTCATGAGCGCTGATGAGTCTGATGCGCCCCAATTCGACTCCTTCAACAGCCAGGCCATACTGGCACGTCTCAACCAGGCAAACCTCTTCCTGATGGCGCTAGATGATCTGGATGAATGGTATCGCTATCATCAACTCTTTGCCGAGGTGCTGCAACATCGACTTAAGCAGCGCCGGCCGGAAATAATCTCCGCTTTACATCGCCGGGCCAGTCATTGGTATGCAGGACAGGACTATCTTGCCGATGCTATTCACCATGCGCTGCTTGCAGCCGATTTGCCGTATGCTGCCGAACTGATTGAAGAGGCCTGGACGACCCTGTGGAATCAGGGGGCCATTGCGACTTTGTTCGGCTGGATGCAGGCGTTGCTGGAAGATCTGCCGCCAGATCACGCCTTGCCGGGGCCGCTCACGCTTTATATATCCTATGCCTGGGGATTGGCGCTGGCGGGTCAGATTGAGGCGGCGGAAGCCTCTCTGTATCACGTAGAAGCGACGCTACAGCCCACCAACAGCGAAACTTCGGCGCCTGCGGCTCCGCACACGCTTGTGGGGCGCGCTGCCGCCCTGCGCGCCATGTTGGCGGCGAGGCGCGGTGACCCGGTCGCGGCGGCGCATTTCGCTCAACGGGCCGTTGCCCTAATTGCGGCCGACGCGGCAGCCCGCAAGGATGCCTATTATGCACTTGGTTTGGCACGCCAGCAACAGGGAGCGTTCGTGGAAGCGCTGCAGGCCTTTGCCACCGCGTCCGCAGTGGGCGCGGACGCTG
>CAYZLP010000838.1:0-2863 GCA_964478635.1 uncultured Caldilineaceae bacterium | reverse complement strand
GAAGTGAGTGTGTACCACCTTAGTTGTTGGTCCACTGACTCGTTCCTGGTCGATTCCTTCCTTTCAATCGTCGTCCGTCGTTTTTGCTCATGCTATCCTCCTCCCTACATGGTGAACGTTCCCGGCGTCCTCACCGGCTGGCGAGGTCTCCCCTTACGCCTGCAGCCTGGCAGGCAAAATTGACATAATAACCCCGTTTGTTGCGACCGACACCCGACTACTGCATAACCGCCAGCATGGCGGCAACCAAGTATCCGACGACCGTGAACAAGCCGATCAGTCTGCCGCCATGCTCGAACGCCTCAGGCATCATGGCGTCGGCGAGCATTGTCAACATCGCGCCTGCCGCAAACGCCTGGGTACCACTCCCGACCGCACCGGGCAGATGAAGCATAAGGAGATATCCAAGCCCCGCACAGAGAGCGGAGATTGCCACAAGTGCGCCCCAAAGTAGCGCAGACAACACCGGAAGATCCTAATAGCCCTCGTATCCGGGAATCTGTTTGCGCCCATAGCCGCCAGCGTAGGACGCAATATCACCCAGCAACATCAGGCCAACCCAGAGCCAGTCCCAGCCGTTGACGCCGCCGGGCGAGACGATTACGAACATGATGGTCGTCCAGGGGATGAACACCAGGCCGAGCAGGGGCCATATCCACCAGAGGCCGCCCCAATTGCCAAAGGCTACCTGCCAGCGCAGCGGCTGAAAGAGCCACCAGAACGCACCGACGACTCTTGGGCCGAGCAGCAATAGCGTCAAGAATGCGCAACACATCGTAAGTTCCTCTCAATTAACAAACTCGCACGGTTCATGTCCTGTGTGCGAGCGAAGTTGTGGATCTTCCTGATTGGCGCTTATCGCCAACCAGGAAGATTTTATGTAGGCCCGCCAGAGCGAGTTTATAGACCGAGCAGCCTCATTCCGTCGTGCCGCCACAACTTCGAAGTGCCGTTGCGCAACGTCAAGCTCGAGCGACGCATATGCGACGCATCCCAGGTAATAGTGCGCCCACAGGGTATTTGCGGAGAGTCTGAGCCTTTCACTCACTGGCAGCATTCGCTGCGCGTGACAGCGCGCCTCTGCCATGTCGCCGGCCAGGAACGCCAGTACGAAGCTGATCAGAAGGATATACAGCTCAAAAAACATCGTCACTGCCCGCGGCTTCGGCCACCCCCCGCTTGAGTTCGGCGCGTGCTTCGTCCGGATATCCCAGAAAATTGAGGGAGCCAACAAGGTTGACGTACGCGAGGCTG
Organism: uncultured Caldilineaceae bacterium; assembly: GCA_964478635.1. Classification (GTDB taxonomy): domain Bacteria; phylum Chloroflexota; class Anaerolineae; order Caldilineales; family Caldilineaceae; genus JAGRCP01. The sequence goes on along the minus strand of CAYZLP010000838.1, from coordinate 1,609 downwards.
CGCCCCATAGCATGGTCGGCCGGCAATAGCTTCAGCGCGCGCCGGCTATGTTCAGGTACTTGACTCGGGAGCCCCTCTGCGAGGAAAATCTGGCCCCTGATGGCGTTGGCTTCGCCTTCCAAGGACATGCGCATCGCCAAAGACCGCCCGCGTTCCGTCTGCGCAAGCTGCGCCTCCACTCGGTCCAGAATGGATCGCGCATTGTTCAACTCGGAGTTGTGGTAAGCGACCCATGCCGCGGACATGCCCAACTCAGGATATTGCGTCACCATGGAGGTGGGAAAAACGGCGAGTCGCGCGGCAAGCAGCGCCCACGCGCTGCGATTCAGTAGTGCCAGACGATGGCGTTCCATCAATTCCACGGCCATCTCGTCTTCCGACACCAACAGAAGGTGGCGGATGGCCAACCTGATCTGGCCCTGTCCTTCGTAGTAGTCGGCCGCGGCCCGATGTAGCCTGACGATCGTTTCCGGAGACTCTTGTTGCTGGAGTTTGTCGATCAGCACTTGCCGGAATAGGGCATGGTAGCGATACCAGCCTCCACCGAGCGCGGTGATGAAATGGCCGGCATTTTGAACCTGGTCGTAGGTCTCGTTCAGGGTCTGCTCCGTAAACGAATCCTGAAACAATGCTCTGCAAAGAGAGAGGCTGAAGCTCTCGGTGATGGCCGACCATTGCAGAAATTGCTGAATCCGCTGCGGCGCACGGCCCAGGACTTCGTTTGTGAAGTACGTCGTCATGTCTGCGAGAGGCATCTCCCCCTGGCGCGTCAGCGCTTTGAGCGCCTCTGCATTCCGGGCGGAATATAGATAGAGCCTCATGCCGCCGAGCCAGCCGCCCGTCCGCTGCGCGAGTTCTGCACTGGTCTCCTCGTCGATCCCTGCCGGCCCAACCCGCGCCAGAAAGGCATCACTTTCGGCCTGGGTGAGGCATAGGTCTTGCTGCCGCAGTTCTGCCAGCTGCGCGTTCGCGCGCAACGTCACCAGTGAAAGCGGCGGATCGACGCGCGTGCTGATCACCAGATGGAATTGGGGCAACAAATAGGCGAGCAAGCGATTCAGCAGTTCATGGATCGCGGGTTCGGCCACCGTATGAAAGTCATCAAGGACGAGGACCGCTTCTGTCGGCAAATCCGCCAGATCATTGGCGAGGGCCGTCACCAACGCCGAAAGTGGGGGCATGGCAGCAGCTGCGACCAGCCGCCGCGTCTCCTCACCTGATCCAGGGGCTAGCTGTTCCATTGCGGCTAGGAAGTAGCTGACAAATACGAAGAGATTGTCGTCTTCTTCATCCAGCGTGATCCAGGCGGACGGAAACGTGAGGTGTCTTAGCCATTCGCAAAGTAGCGTCGTTTTGCCATAGGCTGATGGGGCAGATACCAGAATCAATCTGCGCTCCAGGGACCAGTTCAGCCGCGCCATCAATCGCGGACGGGCTATCGTATCGGGGGCTGGTAATGGTGTTAAGAGCTTGGCGCGTATCAGTGCTAGAGGGCTCATACTATGCCGAGGATGAAAAAGAATTGTCTGAGAGAACTCCGTGCGTCAACATCCGTCTCCTAGTACAGATCGGCGTGAATGCTTCGACTAAGCTCAGCACCAGTACCACG
>CAYZLP010000837.1:0-2865 GCA_964478635.1 uncultured Caldilineaceae bacterium | reverse complement strand
TTCCGGATGACGATGTGCCCCGCCTTCATGCCGCGGGCGTCCAGGGCGTGTTCGGTCCGGGAACTTCCACCCAGTCGATTGCCGAGTTCATCCTGGCTGCAGTAGGCGAACGGGACGGCGCATAAATGAGCGATTCACGCGGGCGGCAGCGAGATCCGGCGGCGCTGGCTGCAGGCGTCTTGTCGGGCGATCGCCTGGCTTTGTCCCGCTCCATCACCTTGATCGAAAATGAGCGATCCGGCGCACGCGACCTGCTCAGCGCCCTCTTCCCCCACACCGGCCACGCCCACATCGTTGGCGTAACCGGGGCGCCGGGCACGGGAAAGTCCACCCTGGTTACGGCGCTGGCCCGGGCCTATCGCACGGCCGGCCGGACGGTAGCCATCGCGGCCATCGATCCAACCAGCCCCTTTACCGGCGGCGCGCTCCTCGGCGACCGGGTGCGCATGCGCGCCCTCAGCGGCGATGCCGGTGTCTTCATCCGCAGCATGGCCACCCGGGGCAGCCTGGGCGGGCTGGCCAAGACCACCAACGACATCGTCATGGCCCTGGACGCGGCGGGTTTCGACCGGGTCATTGTTGAGACGGTGGGCGTGGGCCAGGCCGAGGTGGAAATCGCCAGCACGGCACACACGACGCTGGTGGTGGAGGCGCCCGGTCTGGGCGATGAAGTACAGGCGATCAAAGCCGGCATTTTGGAGATTGCCGATCTGCTGGTGGTCAACAAAGCCGACCGCCCTGGGGCCGACCGGACCATTCGGGCCCTGGAATTGGTGCTGGAGATTGCAGCCGACGGGCCGCGTCAGGTCCATCACCACGGCTCCCTCGTGCATCTGCCGACCGATCCGCCAACGGATCCTGCCAACGAGTGGTATGTCGATATCCTCAAGACCACGGCTGCCACCGGTGATGGTGTTCATGCGCTAATGACGCAGATCGAAGCGCACCGGACCTGGCTGCGTGAATCGGGGGCGCTGGTTGCCCGAGAGCGGCTGCGTATCGGGCACACGCTGGAGACCATCATGCGTGCAGAACTCAACCGCCGCATTGCCGCGGCCATGCCCCGGGATAGTCTCGGCACGACCATCGAGGCGATCCGCAAACGAGAGATCGATCCTTATCGAGCGGCTGAGGTGCTGTTGCGCCGGCCGGGGGATGGGTGATTGTCGATGGTCGATGTGTTGGCGGTATGATGGTTCATGGGAAGCAAAAAGCGGGTTGCGAAGATATCGCCTCCGCAACCCGCTCCATTGACAATTGTCAATTCAGAATTGTCAATTGACCATTACCTCAGTGTCCGTTTGCTTCCGTCGGCAGTTTGGCCGCGGCCCAGTCACGATAGCCGCCCATGAGGTTGATGACCCGGGTGAGGCCTTTGGACTGAAGAATGCTGGCGCCGATGGCCGAGCGTCCGCCGGTCTGACAGGTCAGCACGATGGGCTTGTCGGTCGGAATGCCCTCAAAGGTCTGGGGCAGGCGACCGAGCATGAAGTGCTGCGCGCCGGGAATGTGGCCCTCGTCATATTCGGTCTTGCCGCGTACGTCGACCATGGTGACCGCGCCGGTGAGAATCTGGTCCGCCATCTTGTCGGGCGTCGAGATCTCGTAGCTCTGGAGTTCTTTGCCCTCATGGGCCCAGTGGGCCAGCACTTCGGTATCGAAGAAGCCGCCGGCATTGTCCAGGCCGATGGAAACCAGAGCCTGCATGACCTCTTCCACCTTGTCTTCATCGACCAGCAGATAGAAGGGTTCTTCATAGCCCAACAGCCAGCCGGCCCAATTCGTGAAGGAATTGGTGAAGGGGATGTTGAGCGTACCGGCGATGTGATTCAGGGCAAACATTTCGTTCTCGCGGGCGTCCACGATCTTGGCGCCTTCCGCCAGGAGCCGCTCCAGGTCGGCCATATCCATCTCTTGCGGTCGGGGCAGGTGGCCCAGGATCGGCGCACCGATCTTGTTGAGCTTCTTCATCATGGCGAAGTAGACCGGGGCTTCCGGCTGACCGGCCAGGAGTGCCTCGACGAATTCGTCTTCGTCGTCAATCTGGAACGCCCAGTTGAAGATCTTCTCGTAACCTACGGTGGAGGAAGGAATCGCGCCCAGGGCTTTGCCACAGGCGCTGCCTGCGCCGTGGGCCGGCCAGACCTGGACATAATCGGGCAGTTCGGCAAAGCGCTTCAGCGAATGGAACATGCGGCGTGCGCCCGGTTCGGCCGTACCCATGATGCCGGCCGCCTCTTCCAAGAGATCGGGGCGCCCGATGTCGCCGACGAAAACAAAGTCACCAGTGAAGACGCCCATGGGCCGGTTGCCGCCGGCGACGTCCTTGTTGGGCGTATCCGTGACGACAAAAGAGATGTGCTCGGGCGTGTGGCCGGGCGAGTGCATTACGTCGAATTCGATGTTGCCGACCATGAACTTGTCGTTATCATAGACGAGCTGATAGTCGTAGCCTTCCAGATTTTCGTACTTCCAGTTTTCATCACCTTCGTCGGAGAGGTACAGCTTGGCCCCGATGCGCTTGGCCAACTCGCGCGCGCCGGAAACGAAATCGGCGTGAATGTGGGTCTCGGTGGCAGCGACAATCTCCATCTCGTTGTCTTCGGCAGCGGCTAGGTATTGCTCGATATTGCGGCCGGGATCGACAACGATGGCTTCGCCGGTTGCCTGGCAACCGACCATGTAGGAAGCGTGGGCCAAACGTTGGTCGTAGAAGTACTTGAGCAGCATTGGTGATTCTCCTCTGTGAAAACCCTTCTGTCGTACGGCATCGAAATGGCGTTTACTCACGATGTAGTCGGCAGTATAGAGGAGAATTGTAAGAGCCGTTTAAGGATAAGATCCGGAAACGGTAAGCAGGAATGC
>CAYZLP010000836.1:0-2869 GCA_964478635.1 uncultured Caldilineaceae bacterium | reverse complement strand
GCGACAGCATAGGAGTTTGAGATGGTTGACTATGTGACACTGCGGGACACCCGCGATGAAGGCGGCAGTCGACACTTGGCTGCTCGTTTGAAAAGTGACGGCACCCTTCTAATCGAGGGCCAGGACCTTGGGCCGGATGTAGAACGCTTCTTCGGCCCCGAGGTGACGGAATACGAATGGGCCTGGATCATCCGGTCGCCTGGAGTAAGGGCCTTGAAGCTCGCGCTCCAGTGTGACGATAATGTGTTGGTCGCCCTCAGGGATCGGTTCTCGGGAGACGCGGCAGCCGGCCTTCAGTCTTTCCTGGACGACAACGGGATCCCCTACGAGCCTTGGTCGAGAGTTGGGGAGTGACGCCCAGACGACCGTAAGCGGCGCGCAGCCCGTTGGCGGGCTCTCGACGGCAAGCACACCAGAACATGCAAATGCTATACCTGTTGAGATAAACGGTGGGCTTGCGAGTTGCAGAGTCGTACCAACCCAACCACGTCGACTGACAACAGGAGGAGAAAATGTCTGCGCGTGCGGCCTTTGCACTTCCGCGACAGAAGATGGCGAGACTTACCGGCGGTCTCTACCTTGCGTTCGTACTGGTCATGACCCTGGCCGACAGGGTCGGCCACATCGGCATCGCCGACGTTGACCAGACCTATGCCGCGCTCACGGCCGATCCGGGCCGGTTCGCAACGGGCATCGTACTCGGTCTGCTATCGGCCTTCCTCTTCGTTATGGCGGCCTGGGGTCTGTATGTTCTTCTCAGACCGCTCAACCAGGATCTGGCCCTGCTCTTCCTTTTGCTCAACGCAATCGGCGTTGCCATCCAGGTCGCGAGCTACTTTCCGCTCATTTTTGCGTTGCTGTTGGCAGACGCATCCGACACGGCGCAGGCTTTTTCCGCAGCGCAGATCGAAGAGCTGCAAACCATCGCCCTCAATCTGTACAAATTGAGTTTCGTGACCGCCCAACTGTTTTTTGGCACGTGGCTCTTCCCGCTGGGCTACCTGGTCTATAAATCCGGATTCCTGCCTCGGTTTCTGGGCGTTTTGCTAATCCTCGATGGCGTCGCCGTTATTTTCTGGTTCTTCCAGGCATTGCTGTTGCCGGACTATCCCGCGCTCAGCTATCCCGGGCTGGCGCTGAGCTTTGTTGCAGAAGTCGGACTTGGATTGTGGCTCTTGATCAAAGGCGTAGATGATGCGCACGCTAGGTCAGCGCTAAGCGCACCGCCAACCGACCGCCCGGCTACGTCGCCCCCGGCGTAAGCCTGATGGTCTTGAACAAGAGGGCGATGATAATAAAGGCAGGTGTTCTCGCTATGCTATGGCTGGGCCGCGCTACGGCACGTCGGGATGCTGGAATCCGTCGACGTAGCGGAGCTTGACGAAGCCGTGAGGAATCTACTTCAGTGATCAACTGGCCCGCGCAGAGCAACCCATTTGTCGGCCGTCAACAGGAGTTGGCGGAACTAGACGAGCGACTCGCCAACCCGGCCTGCCGGCTCCTGTCTCTCGTCGGCCCCGGCGGGATTGGCAAAACGCGTCTGGCGCTGGCCGCCGCGGGGCGGACTATCCCGGCGGCGTCTGTTTCGTCTCCTTCCAGGGCGTCGAAAGCGACGCCGATCTGGCCACCATCGTGGCAGACGCGCTCCAGCTCGCCTTCCAGGCCACTTCGGACCCGCTGCAGCTGCTTCTTGGGCGGCTCCGGGATCAGCGGCTCTTGCTGGTCATCGACAATATCGAGCACCTGCTGGATGAAGCGGGCAAAGATCCCTTGACACAGCTGCTGACCGGCCTGCTGCAAACCTCGCCTGCGCTCAAATTGATCGTCACTTCGCGTATGGTCCTCCGCATTCACGAAGAGTGGGTGTTCCGCGTCGATGGCCTGCATCTCGTGCCGGGAACAGGGGGCGCGGTCAAGTGGTATACCAGTCAGATCTATAGCAAGCTCTCCGCTGCCAATCGCGGCGAAGCCGTGCATGCAGCGCGGCGCTACGGGCTTCTGGACTAGCCCCAGTCCGCAGTCATCCAAACCGCAGCTCGAATTCGCGTCCAAACGGGCGCTTTGCTGGCGTGACAGTCACTGGCAGAACGAATCTGGGCCGACCAGACTCATTTGTGCCAGTGACTGTCACGCCGTCCGCGGCATCCGCGGTCCATCCCAATCCCAGAATCCGCCCTTGCTCCGCCGCCCTGGATTGACTATACTGCAGACTGTTGCCGCCCGAAGCCCCTGAACGCCGCATGATTCCTATGTAGAACGGGAAGACAATGATCGATACCGCGAACATCACAGAGATCATCACCGCCCACAACGATCCCGAACCGTTTTCCGGCGTCGTCTCACTCTCGCGTGGGCCGGAGATTCTGTATCAACGGGCTTTTGGCGATGCGATTCGCGCCGAGAAGATTGCCAACAAGGTCAATACGCGCTTCCAAACGGCCTCCGGCTGCAAAATCTTCACCAGCGTTGCCGTCTGTCAGCTGATGGAGCGGGGCAAGTTGACGCCCGAGACGCTGTTGCGCGACTGTGTTGACGTTGATTTTCCTCACTATGACCCGGGATTTCCCTCACCTCAGCAAGACAGCAAACCGCGATGCTGTCCACCTCCTCGGTGAGTTCTTTCGTATCATCAGGCATGACGGCCTGGTCAGACGGTATTTCCTGGAGGATTGCCGGACGAATTGAGCCCGCGTTCTACCGGATAATACGATCCTGCTTCATGGTCTTCACGATCAGGGCGGCCAGGTCATCGATTACCTTGAGGGTATTGTCCTGATCGAAGGATTTAGAGACACACTGCCAGATGGGCTTACCTTCCTTCACGGAAAAAGCCGTGGTTTCCACCTGTACGAGGCGGCCCTGTTCGAAA
>CAYZLP010000835.1:0-2870 GCA_964478635.1 uncultured Caldilineaceae bacterium | reverse complement strand
CGTGGAGCCAATCAGCAGCGGGGTGCGGCCAACCAGGAGCGAGGCTCCTATCAGAACGGGCCAAACTTTGTGGACGCAGACGATAGCGGTGTCTGTGACCACGCCGAAGATGGCGAGTATGGCTACGGTCAGGGCGGCCAAAACGGCCAAAGCCGCATGCATCAGGGGCAGCAGGGCCGCATGAGCCAGCATCAGCGCCACGATCAGAGCGGCATGGGCGGCAACCGCGGCCCACGCGGCAATCGCTAATTCCGGTGACCCAGCACCCCTAAACTGTTCGCCTGCAGCGTGCCGGAGGAGCGCTCCGGCACGCTGCGCGCAAATTGCCGACTCTCGATCTCTCGTAGATAATGAAGCCAAACTGATCGACCCAAAAGCTTATGTCCAACACTGATGCAGTCGGCGCAAAGGGACAAATCATCCTCGTCGTCGACGACGACCCCAAGATTGTGCGCCTGGTCCGCGGCTATCTAGAGCAGAGCGGCTACCGCGTCGAGGCAGCCTACGACGGCGAGGAAGCCCTGGCCCGCGTGCGCACGATCCGGCCCGATCTCGTCGTGCTCGACCTCATGCTGCCCAAACGGGATGGTCTGGCCGTCACCCAGGCGATTCGCGCCGATCCGGCCCTTCAGCAAACGCCCATTCTTATGTTAACAGCCCGAGTGGAGGACATCGATCGCATCCTTGGCCTGGAGATGGGTGCCGATGATTACGTCACCAAGCCCTTTAACCCCCGCGAGGTTGCTGCCCGCGTCAAAGCGATACTCCGGCGCGCCCAGCCGGCCGCCGCCAGCCCAACGCCTCCCCTGCTGCGCGTCGGCATCCTAACGCTCGACGCCGGCGCCCATGCCGTCAGTCGGAACGGAGCGCCCCTCACCCTTACGCCCAGTGAATTCGACATCTTGGCGCTGCTCATGCGCAATCCGGGACGTGCCTTCACCCGAACGCAAATCATCGAAGAGGGGCTTGGCTATGAGTATGCCGGCCTGGAACGGACGGTTGACAGCCATATCAAGAATCTGCGCCGCAAGATCGAGGCCGATCCGCATCGTCCCCAGTTGCTGGAAACCGTCTTCGGCGTGGGCTACCGACTGAATGCCGTAGCGCCGACGGAAGCAGGAGTCTAGGCGTGAATCTGTTCACCAAGGTACTGCTCACGCTGGCCCTGGTCTTGGCCGTGGCGCTGCTCACCTCCAGTATCCTCATCGGCCGCAGCGTGGACGATACCTATCGCAGCTATGTGACCGACTATCGGCGCGGCCAGTTGGCGCAGGCTGCGGCCCAGGCCGCCGGCCTCTATACCTCCGGTGCCGGCTGGGATGAGATCGAGGCATGGCTCGACAGCGGTCTGCTGCCCGGCAGCCGCGGACAGCAAGGCCAGGGTCGCGGTCCCCGATGGCAGCGGGAAGGGGTGAACGGCGCTGTCGGTCTGGAGCTCGTGCTGGTCGACCCCGTGTCCGGCGATCGCCTGGCCGGCGATCGGACGCCGGTGTCGCCGGTCGCGGTGGCCGCGGCGGAGCCGGTCGTGGTCGATCGGGAAACCGTGGCGCTCATCGCCACGACCGCGCCACTAGACAGCTTTGGCCAGGCGGAGCAGGCAGTGTTGGACCAAATCAACCGGGCCATTGGCATCTCGGCCCTCATTTCGGGACTCGTCGCGCTGGTGCTGGGTGGGCTGCTGGTCGTCAGCATCTTGCGACCCCTGCGCAGGTTGGAGGCCGGCGTCGAGCGGATCGCCGGCGGGGACTTGACCACCCGGGTCGAGCCAGTCGGTCGGGATGAAATCGGCCAATTGGCCGACCGCTTCAACTCGATGGCCGCCAGCCTCGAAGCCCAGGAAGCTCTGCGACGCCGCATGGTTGCCGATATCGCCCACGAACTGCGCACGCCCCTGAGCGTCATCCAGGGCAATCTCCAGGCCATTTTGGACGGCGTCTACCCGCTGGAAGAAGACGAAATCCGTACCGTCCATGACGAAACGCGCTTGCTCTCTCGCCTCGTCGCCGATCTGCACGAACTGGCCCAGGCCGAAGCGGGGCAATTGCCCCTGGCCGTCGAACCTATCAATGCCGGTGACGTTGTCGATCAGATGGCCGCGGGCTTTCGGGCGCTAGCCGAACAGAAGGGGGTAATGCTCACTGCGCTGCCGCCGGTCGATCCCCTGTGCGTGACCGCCGATGCGAACCGCTTGCAACAGATACTCCACAACCTGCTGGGCAACGGTGTGCGCCACACGCCGGCCGGGGGCGAGATTCGCCTGGGCGTAACGCCAGCCGCAGGTCAGCGGGTTCGCTTCTGGGTGGAGAATGACGGGCCGGGCATCCCGGCCACCGATCTGCCCCACGTCTATGAACGATTCTATCAAGCCGATTCGAGCAGGGCGTTTCAGGATGATCTGACCAGCGGGGCAGGGCTGGGATTGGCCATTGTAAAAGCGTTGGTAGAGGCGCACGGCGGCGCAGTCGGCGTCGAAAGCACGCCGGGACAAAAGACGGTCTTTTGGGTCGAACTGGGACAGTGTTAGGATGTCGTCATTAGAGTTCGGACAACAAATTGCGATTGATGGAGGTGAGCATGGGTTGGATACAGAAGGAGCTACGGCTGCAGTCCCAGGACCGGGGCTTCCACTTGGTGACGAACGAACTCGTTGCACAACTGCCGGAACTGGGCGATTTCCGCGTCGGAGTGGCCCACTTTTTCATTCAGCACACATCGGCGTCCCTGGCGCTCAACGAGAATGCCGAGCCCGAGGTGCGTACCGACATGGAAGCCCACTTCAATCGACTCGTACCCGAAAATCAGCCCTACTACACCCACAATTACGAAGGCCCCGACGATATGCCGGCCCATCTCAAGGCAGTTCTCATCGG
>CAYZLP010000834.1:0-2878 GCA_964478635.1 uncultured Caldilineaceae bacterium | reverse complement strand
GAAGCGCTCATCTGGGACCTGACCGACGCTTTGAGCCAGCGGGACGGCCACAAGGCCATGCGTTCACTCTACGAACTGCGCCGGGGCGACGCAAACGCCTTCTACCTGCTGACCATGATCGCCCGTCAATACCGGATCATCATCAAGGTCAAGGCGGCGATGGCCAGCGGGTACAACACGCCCGACGACATCGCCCGCTACGTGAAAGAAAGTCCCTATCCGGTCAAGAAAGCCCAACCTCTGACCCGGGCCTATTCCTTCGCCGAGCTCGACCAAGTCATGGAGCGCCTGCTTACGGCCGATATGGCCATGAAGACCGGCGCCGATGTGGAAACCGAACTCGACGTCCTTGTGGCCGAACTCACCCGCCGCCGCTAGCGTCGCACCGCTGCCACCCGTATGATTCTGACCCGCCTTGCTCTCACCCACTTCCGCAACTACCGCGCGCTGGAGATCGACTTCTCCGGCGGGTTGACCCTCTTCCAAGGCGAAAATGCCCAGGGCAAGACCAATCTCCTGGAGGCCATCTACTTCCTGGCAACCACCCGCCCCGTCCACGCCCAGCAGGAGCGGGAAGTCGTGGATTGGGCGGCACAGGACGAGCCGATCCCCTACAGCCGCGTGGCCGGTATCGTTCAACCCAACGGTCCCGACCAGCGTACATTGGAGTTGGAGATTGTCCTGACGCCCCGTGACGATGGCGTAAACTTCAAAAAGCAGATACGCATCAATGGCGTCAACAAGCGGGCCATGGACCTGATCGGTCAGCTTCGCGCGGTCCTCTTCCTGCCCGAAGACATCGCGCTGGTGGCCGGCGCGCCCGGCGAACGCCGCCGCTATCTAGACATCGCTCTCTGCCAGATCGATCGGGCGTACTGCCGCAGCCTGTCGGCTTACCAAAAGGTCGTGACGCAGCGCAACAGTCTGCTCAAGAACTTGCGCGAGCAGGGCGCCGCGGCCCACGCCCCGACAACCATCGCCCAGCTCGGCTTCTGGGACGAGCAACTGGTCAGCCACGGCGCCGCAGTCGTCGCTCGGCGTCTCGACTTCGTGGACGCCCTTGGTCGAGCCGCCCGCCGGCGCCAGCTCGATCTGAGCGACAACCGGGAAACGCTCACCCTGCAATATGTGCCCAGCTTCAATCCCGGAACCATGGCGGAGCCTGTCTATCGCCGGATCAAGGATGGTGAATTCGTGACCGCCGGCGAAACCCCTGAACCGGCGGTACAGAGCGCGGTTGCGGTCGCTTATCAAGCACAGTTGGCCAGACGCCGTGAACGGGAGCTCGCGGTCGGGAGCACGCTTTACGGTCCTCACCGGGACGACCTGCGCTTTTTCGCCAATGGGCACGACCTGCGCCTCTACGGCAGCCGGGGACAGCAACGCACGGCAGCCCTGGCCCTGAAGCTGGCCGAAGTCCAGGTCATGACCGCGACAAGCGACGCTGCCCCCGTACTGCTGCTGGACGACGTCATGAGCGAGCTAGACGCGCGCCGGCGCAGCACGCTGCTTGCCGCCTTGGCCGATGCGCGTCAGGTCATCCTGACGACGACCGACTGGGAAGATTTTACGCCCGAATTCCGGGCCCGTGCCCAATGCTTCAGCGTACTGCACGGCGCGGTGACGCCGGCCGGGTAAAGAAAAGAAGTTGCGCAGAGAAACGCAGAGGAAGCGCGGAGGTTCACAGAGATTTTGCTAGCCACCGGTCCATTCTCTGCAACGTACCGCTCTTCTCTTTATATCTCTTTATATCTCTGTGTGACTCTGTGCAACTACCCTATCGTCGGCTCCTCCACATGCTTTCAGGAGTGAATGATGCTACTCGCCATCGATGTTGGCAATACGAATATCATGCTGGGGCTCTATGCCAATGACGAACTGGGCCCCCACTGGCGTCTTTCGACCAACCACGAGCGCATGCCCGATGAGCTGGCGCTGCAGTTGCTCGGCCTGCTCGATCATGCGCAGATCGGAGCAGGCGAGATCACGGGTGTGGCAATTGCATCGGGTGTGCCGGTGCTGACCACGCGCTGGTGTGAGGTTGCGCGGCGCTATTTGGGCGTGGAACCGGTCGTGATCAGCGCCGACATGGAGACGGGACTGACCATTCTCTACGACAATCCTCGCTCGGTAGGCGCGGATCGGCTGGTGGATGCGGCCATCGCCTACCGGCGCTACGGCGGCCCCCTGATCATCGTCGATTTCGGCACGGCCACGACCTTCGAGGCCATCACGGCCGCGGGCGAATACCTGGGCGGCGCCATTGCCCCCGGCATCGGCATCTCGGCCGAAGCCCTGGGGCGGCGCGCGGCCAAACTGCCCACTATCGATGTGGAAAAGCCGCCTTCACCCATCGGCCGTAATACCGTTCACTCCATGCAGTCCGGGCTCTTTTACGGCTACGTGGGTCTGGTGGAAGGGATGGTGGCCCGCTTCCGGGCCGAAATCGGCGAAGATGCGACAGTCATCGGCACCGGGGGGCTGGCGCCCCTCATCGCCTCGGGGACCGATGTGCTGGACATTATCGCGCCGTGGCTGACGCTGGACGGCGTGCGCCTGCTTTATGAGATGAATCGCCGGCCAGATGAAGGAGTCGAGCCATGAATCCGCTCAAAGAAGCCCAGATTATTCTCGGCGTTACCGGCAGCATCGCCTGCTACAAAGCCGTCGATCTGGCCAGCAAGCTGGCCCAGGCAGGCGCGCAAGTGGACACGATTCTCACGGCCGGCGCCGCCCGCTTCGTGACGCCCCTGACCTTCCAGTCGGTCACGGGCCGCCGGGCCTACACCGATGCCGATCTCTGGGGCAATGAAGCCCACGTACTCCACGTGGGCCTGGCCCATACCGCGGATCTTCTGGCCATCGTGCCTGCCACGGC
>CAYZLP010000833.1:0-2879 GCA_964478635.1 uncultured Caldilineaceae bacterium | reverse complement strand
GTAGTCGGCCTATTCTAGCATTGCCGGGGCTTGTCCGCAATGGTCGAAGCGACTACGCGCGGAGCCGGCCGGTGAAATGCCCCCTGGCTTTGCCCTATACCCCCTGCCGGCGCGTGCCCAACATCCGTTCCATGACCGCGTTCACATCGCTGCTGTTGACGAATGCAGTCACGTGATCGCCCGCCTCAAAGACCGTATCGCCATGCGGAATCAGCACCCGTCCGTGGCGGCGGATCGAAACCAGGATGCACTGGCGCGGCATGATACACGCCATCTCTTGCAGACTCTTCCCGATTGCTGCGTCTCCGACCTTCAGATCGATTTCCAGAAATTCGGTGCCGTCAATGTTGCGAAGGCGCGCCCGCTCATGCTGCTGCTGGCGCTCGGCCCGGCGCGTCAGGGCCAGATTGTAGGCCTGAATGATGTCCGAGCGCTTGACCAGGCCGACCATGCGTCGGGGGTTCTCTTCGTCCACGACCGGCAGCCGGCCCAGGCCGCGCGTGCCCATGCGGGTGAGCGCTTCCCACATGGTCTCGGTCGGCCGCGCGATTAGCAACTGGTCATAGAGCGTGCCCACTTGGATGACAGGCGTGTCGCCCGACAGTTGGTTGATCAAGGCCCGATCGAGATCGGTCAGGGTGACGATACCGAGCAGGTCGCCTTCCTCGTTCAGGATGGGCAAACCGTGGGTATGGGAGTCGACGAACAGATCGGACAATTGGTCAATCGTCAAATCCGGCCCGATTCCTGCGATTCCGGTCGTCATGACTTCACCCACGGTGACGCTCTGCATGACATCGACGTCGCGTCCGTATTGGAGCGTGATGCCCCGGTTGCGCAGCGCCCGCGTATAGATTGATTCCTTCATGAGCGATTCGGCGATGATCGTGGAAATCACAGTCGCCATCATCAGCGGCAGAATGAGCTTGTAGTCGCCCGACATTTCGAAGACGATGAGGACGGCTGTAATGGGCCCGCGCGCGGCGCCGGCAAAGACGGCCGCCATGCCGACGATGGCATAGGCGCCCGGATTGATTGCTACGCCGGGCCAGATGCTATTGGCTGCCATCCCCACGGCGCCGCCCAACAGCGCGCCCATGAAGAGGCTTGGCGCAAAGACACCGCCCGAATTCCCCGACCCCAAGGTGAGGCTCGTTGCCAGCAGTTTGGCCACCAGCAGGATCAACAGCAGGCGCACGGGCAGGTTTACGTTGTCGGCGATAACTGTGCCGACCAGATCCAGCCCTGAATCGAGCACGTGGTGGCTGGGCAATGAGAGACTGATGATGGCCGTGAGCACCATGCCCGTTGCGGCCCGGATGGGCAGAGGGACCGGCCAGCGTTTGAACAGGGCTTCGGTTTGGTAGAGGATGTGCACAAAGGCAATGGCAACAAAGGCGGCGATAATGCCCAACAGCGCATAGATGGGCAGCTCACCCACGTGGTGAAGGGGATAGGTCGGCACGGCAAAGGCCGGCCGGTCGCCCATGAGGATGCGGGCGACCACGCTGGAAGCGACCGCACCAATCACGACTGCGCCGAAGTAACGCACGTTGAAGCTGTTGAGAATCACCTCCATGGCGAAGATGGTGCCGGCAATGGGGGCGTTGAAAACCGCAGCGATGCCGGCCGCAGCGCCACACGCGACCAGCGTGCGCATGCGCTCTTCGGAAAAGTGGAAGAGCTGGGCCAGCGTGGAGCCGAGGCTGGCGCCGATCTGCACCACCGGACCTTCCCGGCCAGCCGAACCGCCGGAGCCAATGGTGATGGACGTGGCGATCATGCGTGCTTCGGCCACCCGGTGACGGATATAGCCGCCCCGTACCGCCACCGCTTCCATGACGTCGGGGATACCACCACCCTGGGCCTCCGGCGCCCACCGGGAGACGATCAGACCGACGATTAGGCCTGCCAAGGCCATGATGATGATGGTGCCGGCAATTTCACCCAGATAGACGCGGGACAGATCGGCCACCGCGCGTACCCCATTGAGCATCACGACAAACACTACCGCGGCCAGACCGGTGCCCAGGCCCACCAGCAATGCACTGCCCAGGATGACGAAGTCTTCGGGCAACTCCAGCCGCATGAGCAGACGGCTCGTCAGTGGCTGGACCGAATCGAAAAGATAGCGGACCAGACTCGACGGCCTGCGACCGGGTTCGCCCGGCGGCGGGACAGATTCCTGAATTGGAGCGGCGGGTTCCTGGGTCACGGTACGATCAAGTTTCGGCCATCGCGGCCATTTCCGGTGCGCCGTTCCGTAGCAGGTTGCGCACCGTCTCGATATCTTTCGACTGGACGAAAGCCGTCACGGCGTCACCGGGCTTGAAGACCGTGTCGCCGTGGGGAATTAGAATATGCCCGCCCCGCCGAATGGAGATCAGAATGCACTCCTTGGGGATGGCCGCAGCGATTTGCGCTAGCGACTTGCCGGCGGCGTAGTCGTCGGCCTCGATGATGATGTCGGCAAACTCGGTGCCGTCAAGGTTGCGCACGCGCATGCGTTTGGCCCGGTGCTGGAGTTCGGCCCGGCGGCTCACGGCAATGTCGTAGGCCCGGATGATGTCGCCGCGCTTGACCATGCCCAGGAGATAGTTGGGCTCATCGTCGCTCACCACGGGCAATCTGCCCAAGCCCCGGGCGCCCATGCGGGCCAGGGCTTCACCGACCGACTCGCTGGGCGTGGCGACCAGGAGACGATGACGTGGCGTGCCGATCTCCGCCGCGGTGGTCCGGCGCGGTTTCTCCTCGTGCACGGCTTGATCCAGATCGCTGATCGTGACGATGCCGGCCAGTTCACCATTCTGATTCAGAATCGGAAAGCCATGGCTGTGGGTCTCGGCAAAGAGATCGGAAAGCTCGACCAGGGTCATGGT
>CAYZLP010000832.1:0-2883 GCA_964478635.1 uncultured Caldilineaceae bacterium | reverse complement strand
TGATTTCTCCTGAGTAAGATGGATGGAACGCGGATTGGGCGGATTCACCGAATCTATGCAGATTTTTGTCCAGATTGATCAGTGGGCATCCGCCCGATCCGCTCAATCCGCGTTCTATTCTGCTAAGCATTGCGTTGCGCCCGGTTGAGGCGGCAGGCATCGACGAAGGTATCGAAGAGGCGCTGCTGCACCGGGTCGTAGGCAGCGGTGAGTTCGGGATGCCACTGGACCGCATAGAGCCAGGGGTGTCCGGGCATCTCCACGGCTTCGACCGTGCCGTCGGGCGCCCAGGCCACAACGCGCAAGCCATCGCCCAGCCGCCGCAGCGCCTGATGATGCCAGGAAGCCGAATCGATCTCTTCGGCTTGCAGGATCGTCGCCAGGTGAGATGCGGGATCAAGGCGCACGCTGTGGGTTGTGGGCAGGCGGGGCGGCGCGCGGTGGGCGACATCTTCGCCGACTACGTCGGGCAGATGCTCGATGAGGGTGCCGCCCAGGGCGACGTTGATCACCTGGACGCCCCGGCAGATGCCCAGCGTGGGCACGTCCCGCTCCACCACCGCCGCCGCCATGCGCAGTTCGGTCAGATCGCGCTCGTCGTCGACCATGTAGATCGTTTCGTGCTGCGACCCTTCATAGAGTTCAGGATCGAGATCGCCGCCGCCGGCCAGAATCAAGCCGTCGATGGCGCTCAAAAGCGCATCCAGATTTGACTCGCCCGGCGGAATCAGGAGGGGAATCCCGCCCGCCCGGCGAATGGCTTCCACGTATTCGGCCGGCAGCCCATATTTCCCCTCTGGATCACGTCCGTAGGTGGTAATGCCAATCAGGGGTGGGGTCATGGCTAGATCCGTTCGAAGTAGCGCATACGTTCCCAGTCGGTGACGGCTGTGTCAAAGGCCGCCTGCTCGACCCGGAAGAAGTGCGTATAGTGCTCGACGACCTTGGCGCCAAAAGCCTGGCGGGCAAAGTCGCTTTGCGCAAAGAGATCGGTTGCTTCGTGCAGGGTTCTGGGCACGTGGGGCAGATCCCGAGCCGCATAGACGTCGCCCTCAAAGACTGGCGGCGGCTCAATCTGATTGACGATCCCGTCAAGTCCCGATGCCAGGGCAGCCGCATAGGTCAAGTAGGGATTGCAGTCGGCGCCGGGCACCCGGGATTCGATGCGCAGGCTGGCATCGTGGCCCACGACGCGGAAGCCTGCCGTCCGGTTGTCGTAGCTCCAGGCGATGCGCGTCGGCGCCCAGGACCCGGCCTGATAGCGCTTGTAGGAGTTGACCGTGGGTGCGTAAAAGACCATCAGTTCCGGCAGATGCTTGAGCCAGCCGCCCAGGAACCAGCGGAAGGTATCGGAACAGTGCACGGGACCGAAGCGCTCCTCGCCGGCGAAGGCATTGTGGCCATCTTGCCAGAGGCTCAAGTGAATGTGACAGCTGGAGCCGGCGCCGTCCTCCGCGAACTTCGCCATGAACGTCACGCTAATGCCCTGCTGATCGGCCACCTCTTTCAAGCACTGCTTGTAGATGGCGTGGCGGTCGGCCATGGTCAGGACATCGGCATAGCGCACGTTCAGCTCGTGCTGGCCGAGGCCCCACTCGCCCTTGGAGTTTTCCACCGGCACACCGGACGCTTTCAGGTGGCGACGCACTGCGCCGTTGAAGTGCTCCTCCCGCGCGCCCTGCAGCGCGTGGTAGTCCTCAATGTACCAGCCGGCCGGCTCCAGATCCGCATAGCCTTTGCGGGCTGCCGTCCGGTAAGAGTCGGTGAAGATGAAATATTCCAACTCCGACGCGCCCAGCGCGCCGTAGCCCAATTCTTCGGCATGGGCGAGTTGCCGGCGCAAGATGGACCGGGGTGCGAAGGGAACCAGGTCATGGGTCCGCTCGTCTTCCACGTCGCAGAGCACCAGAGCCGTGCGATCCAGCCAGCTGGCCAGGCGCAGCGTGTCCAGGTCGGGAACCAGGTGGAAATCGCCATAGCCCCGCTCCCAGTTGGCGTATTCATAGCCCGGCACCGGCTCCATCTCCATGTCGACCGTCAACAGATAGTCGCAACCGTGGGTGCCTGTACGGGCGGCATCTTCCAGAAAAAACTCGGCGTCAAAGCGTTTGCCCATGAGGCGGCCGTAATGATCCGTGAAGAGAACGGCAACAGTGTCGATGGACCCCGCTCTCACCTGTTCGTCCAGGGCTTCAAGCGATAGCATTCCTTGTATGTCTGACATGGGCAACTGACTCCTCCTGCGTGTATTTATTGGCAATACATTTGGAAACGAAGCGAGAATCGTCAATAGGGTCCAGAGGCCTTGGCGCCTCCCGAGCGCTCCATTTCGGCCAGAACCTGACGAGCGGCCTCCTGCAGGAAGGACGCGTCCGAGCGGACCGTCACCAGTTGCCAGCCCTTGTCGATCATCTGCCGGGCATAGGCCGTTGTTCCCGTATGGATGCCGGCGGGGATTCCGTGGGCTTGCGCCCTGGCTAGAATCAGTTCCAGCGTCGCGACCAGGTCGGGGGCCGTCAGGTCAGTACGCTCGCTGCCGCCGTAAGAACGACTCAGGTCGGCCGGACCGACATATATACCGCCCAATCCCGGCACGCTCAGGATGTCGTCAAGATTGGCGACGGCCTCCGCCGTCTCGATCATGGCAATGGGCAAGATGACTTCGTTGGCCCGATCGGGATATTCGCCGCCTGCGTAGAGAGTTGCCCGGTGGGGCCCGTGGCTGCGATAGCCCTGAGGCGGATAGAGGCAGGCGCCCACGAAGGCCTCGGCTTCGGCCCGGGAATTGACCATGGGGCAGATGACGCCGTAGGCGCCGGCGTCCAACACCTTCATGATCATGCCCGGATCGTTCCAGGGAACCCGCACCAGGGGCGTCGCTTC
>CAYZLP010000831.1:0-2886 GCA_964478635.1 uncultured Caldilineaceae bacterium | reverse complement strand
CTGCTGCCTTTGAGTGTTGCATGGTTGCCATAGCCGCTGGCGTCTTTGATACGATCTCCGCTCGCGGTGACAATGGGCCAGTACCCGACCAGGTCCGTCTCATTGCCACCCTGCAGCGCGAATCGGTTGTCGTAGATTTCTTCTTGGGTGCGCAGATCGCGCCAGATCCGAATGTCATCGATATGGCCCTTGAAAGAAGCACTGAAGTCCTCCCCATCTTTGTTCGATTTGGCGCCGAATGTCAGTCTTTCTGACCGCCCATAGTCGATAGATTTTGCCTTTCTGACGAAACGCCGGCCGGCCGGTAGCCCGTTGATGTAGAGATCCAGCCGAGTTGTCAATCGTGACGCGACCCACATCGTCTCGTCGCTTAGCTGGGCCGTGTGAGCGCCTCGGCTATCCAGTGCCAGCAAACCCCGATTTTCTTCCAACTTCCATTCTGCCACCGGCGCCGGCGCTGACCTCGGGAAGGTTGTCTCAACGGCCAATCGTTTAATCGTCACATCGTCCAGCCCTTCGGTCCACATCCGCAAATGACCGATCTGTCCGCTAAACCAGCCCTCGCGGTCGGTTCGTCCTGAAGACGGCAACCCTCCTGTACGACTGCCGATACTGGCCACAGCCTCCACTCGGTGTAGTCCAATCTTGCTGTTGATTTCATTCTTACTGGTGATATAGAAAAATTTATTATAGAAGGCTTCCGGATCATAATATTGTGGCTTTTCGCTCTCTTTATCTTTCTCCCCATATGCTTCTCCCAATATTTCGTGAGTGAAAGGCGGATCGACCGGCTCCGACAGCCAGCTTCCATCTGCCAAATCAAAGATCCATATGCGTACATCCATAAACCAGAGTTGATAGCGATCGCTGCTTTGGTATTGATGCTCTTGTAGGGCGCAGCGCACAAATACGTAGTAATCCTGGCCCTGTTCAAGTTTCGCGTTATCGTCTTGATAAGTGCGCTGCAGTAAATTGCCCTCGTGGTCGCGCATGGAGAAATCCAAAAACAGGACGCCGTCATGTCTAATTCCAAAGCGATAGCTGTAGTCTTCACGATCACCATCATCAGAGGTCTTGGAAAAGATGAACTGCCGCTCTCTCTGCGATCGGCGTCTCTCTAATTTTTGCCAGCGTAAAGTGCAGTCAAAAGAAAACGCTTTGTCACCCTCCAATCCAGTACTATCCTTGATTGAGGCACGCTGGTCTTTGCCGTTGAAGGAAAGGGCGTGGTTTCCAGTACTGACTGCAGCGACATGTGTCCAGGCTCCAGTCTTCAAAGGAGTGCTGCTTTCCATCTGTCGATCACCAACTCCTGCGAATAGACTGAATATCCGGTGGTTCGACTGTGCAACGAGCTTGTTGTCGATGTCTGTCAATCCCCAGTGGGGTGTATCAAGTACTGCGTTTTCTACAGACCATTTGTCCGACTCTGCCTGATACATTTCGGAATAATCCCACTGAAGAGTCATTTGGTGATCGGAAATCGGCTCGATGAGATCACTGGCATCCAGCGCCCTGTTCCACACCCTTACCTCAAGCAGATCGATTTCACAGCCACTGTAAAAGTGCTCCCCAACGCCAACTTGAATGCTCTCAGCATCCTCCTGACCCTTTATTTTCTCCTTAATCTGACAGATCCGTTTTTCAAGTCGCTTCTGAAATTCTGTTCCCTTGATCTCATCGCAATCTTGCTCATCTGCGGGTGGTGCAAACTCAGGTTTGCCCAGATTTAGGTACTTTAGCGCCTGATAATTGGCGTAGGCAACCAGATCCGATTCGGCTTTCTGCTCGCCATTGATGAATATGCGCATCCGGCCGTCTTTATTGTCAATTTGCCAGACGAAAGCCACAAACATGGCGGTGTCCTGGGAGGCAATCTCCGGCCAAGGCGCAAAAATCCCTTTGGCTTGTACTAAGTCATTCTCTTCTCCACTGTCGATGAACTTAAACCAAACGCCATTAGAAGATTGACCTGATTCGGCAGATGCAGTGGAGCCGGACGGGCCGGTTCCAATTTCCGCATAGAACATGTGGCCACGCTTGTCCGGATCGTCTGCAACCAACTGGAACAGTGAGCCCTGGATCTCACTGAATTGGGCATTTCGGGGCGTAATGCGGAAGCCAATGGTAAAGGACTCGTTATTGTTATTGTCAGCACCAGGCGCTGCCAAAGCTGGAGCCTTCGCATCCCCGATGAGATTCTTCGTCACTCGTGCGTCTGACGATAACTGTAGCGACCGGGCCGGCCGCAAGCCAAGCGCATAGCGTCCTTCAGCAGTAGCGCCATTGAGCGTCACGATATGCTGGTCGCCCCTATCTTCTATGTCACTGCTCTCTGGGCGTACCCATGCTTCCAACGCAAAGTCGCTCGGCCGGGCCAGCACACTCATCGCGTCATTTTCGAGGTCGACGACCGCTGCTGCAACGCTGCTTGGATCAAACTTGCCCGAAACCGCGACGGGGGCATGAATCCATCCGCCAAAATTACCCTGCTGACGGAGGCCCGCAGCGCCCGCCTGGACGATTGCCGCGCCGCCATTCGTGGGCAAGGTGGCCGTCGCGGCCATGAAAGTTGGCGAGGCCGCGGCTTGGGGCCGACCGTCGGGATCGTGAAGGTTGGGCAATGGCCCCCCGTTGTAGAACACATGGGCCGCGTAGTCGTAATAGAGCGCCCGCTCCTCACTGGTCGGTTTCTTCGCTGGCGCAGTATCCTCCCTTGGGCCGGCATCGGGCCTATCCAGCGGATCAGCGCTCGCTTGGCCATTGAGGATCGCGATCAAGGCTTCGAGTTCATTGGGCAGCTCTTTCCAGATTTCCATGAGCCCGGTAAACTCGTTTTCGATTTTCAGCTCGTATGTGCCAGACGCCATCTGCTGGAAAGTCACG
>CAYZLP010000830.1:0-2890 GCA_964478635.1 uncultured Caldilineaceae bacterium | reverse complement strand
CCTCGGACAGCTTTGCATTGTATGAATCTTTTCTTGGCAAAAAGATTTCGAAGACTACGGCTGGTTTTCTGTGCTTCAATTCATACATTTGGATGATTTCTCGAATCCCTGTAAGTCCGGGGCGTAAAGATGATCAAAGGAGAAGACAAGTGCTGCGATTGTACGACCTCGAAAGAAATGGAACAAATCCGGGCAAAACGTAAGGGCGTATGTGCCCGCCGGTCTCCTCATCGCCGACCAATTGACCGTGGTTTGAGGAGATTGATCGGTTGGATGGCGCGTAGAGACGTTCCATTGCAACGTCTCTACGCGTGGAATCCAGGATCGATGGCGCCGAGGGATGTAACGATTGGCGGCTCGTTTTGATACGGTCTTGAAACGGACGAATGCTTAACTTTACCGTGACCCCAGCATTGTCTTGAAAATTGCGGGCGGGTTTGAAGCATTCGTTAAACAAAGGAGACGTACTACATGAACGATCATGCATGGCACCCAAAACCGTTCTGGCTGCTGGTGCGCTCGATCAAGCTCGCAGCGCTCCTGGCGCTGATCTTCACCGCCGCACCGGCATTGGCCCAAGACGCGGGACCAAATTTCAACAGCATCGACGATCCGCTCAATGGTGAATACGAACTCTATACCGTCGACGACCTCGTAATCTACCAAACGAAGCCCACAAACAATAACACGGGATCGGCCGGACTCAACTACATCCTCGAGACGGCGAATCAAACGATCACCAGCCAGAGCGTCCTGGATGCAGACAATCCCGATTGCTACCTGGCCAGCGGTCGCCAGCCCCAAAAGACGCGAGTCGGCCGCTTCTTTGCTCTGCCCTACGACGTCATGGTGACGCTGCTGCCCAACGGCGAGACGGCCGAGGGGCCTGACTGCACGACGGATCCCGCTGGCGGGCTAAACATGGCCCTGCACATGCAGAGCACGCAAGACTCAGCCAATACCTTCACGCCCTTATCGTTGTCGGCTGTCAACACGGCTGTCGCCATGGATGATTTCGACAAGGACGGGTTTGAGGATCTCTTCATCATGTCCGACTCGGAGATGCTGGTCGCTACGGCCAGTAACGTCACCAACAGAAATGCTGGAATGGCGTTTGGTCCGGTCCTAACGATCGATCCCAGCCTGGCGGCGATCAGTGATCCGGCTACCGGGGATTTTAACGCAGACGGTCTACTGGACGTAGCCTGGATCGACCAGGCGCACATCGTCCAATTTGCGACCGTCTGTCCGGGCGACGTCACAGGAACTGTCTGCGCAGAAAAGTCCGCCCTGGAGATTGTGCTCAATCCGAATGAGGCAGGGTCAACCAACATCAACCTGCCGAACGCACAAGGTGAGTGCCTCTACGACGACTATGGCGACGTCGCACTGACTGCTGGCGACTATCGGGGAAACGGCAGCGACGGGCTCGTCGGGATTCGGTTGGTGGAACTCAGCGCGTTCAACTGCGCCTATTATGCGTACTGGTATGAGTTCAACAGCGACTTCACTGTGGCTACAGGTACCTACCGCGACCGGGTCGAGTTGGTGAGTGAAGCCAGTACTCCTGTCGTAAATACGTACGCACAATCGGCTGCCTTGGGCGGCATTGGACCGGAACAGGCCGTTGCAGCTCTTGGCGCAACTGACGGCGATGGGAACTTCGTCGAAATTGTGACTGTCCTTACCTTTGACGGCAATACAATGACGACGCATACGTTTTCAGCGGATTCTGGAACAACTACGAATGAATGCCTAAACAGCTTTGAGTGCCCGTGGGTAAACGGTGTGGCGCTGGGTCGCTACGAGGCCGTAACGGAAGCGCAAGAAAGCAACGGCGGATTCGGTCTTCAGATCGCCACTTTGCGCAATGACGGAATGGTCACGATCTATACAGTACAACCTCCCATGGGAGAAACGCCCGCAGACTGGACGCCAAAGGTCGCATCACAGACACGCCTGGATGCATCGCTCGGACTAGCGCCGCGTACGACCAATGTCAGTGGTTTCAGTTGGTTCGTTGCCGGCGATATGCAGGGCCGATCGGCCCACCTGGGCCCGCCGACCGTGGTCCGCATCACGAGCCACTCGCAGCCGTCGGTCATCCTGGGCGCGCCGCCCATGCACGTGGACTACGTCCTCCCCCTTGCCAGCACGGCCACCGAATGGCAGGTTGTCAACTTTTCTGCCATACCCGGCGCCTTCAACAGCAGCTACAGCGTTAGCGAGACGGGCGGCAACCAGTCGTCTGATACCAATCGCACAAGCTACACCTATGCCTCGTCGAAACAAGGCGGGGGCGGCTTCAGCTTCGGGCTACCCGATCTGCCGTCGATCGGCGGCTCCATCAAGACGACGACAGAGAATAAATACGAAACCGTCAACGAAACCTATGCCTTCACCCAGGGCGAATATGTGTACAGCATCTCGGGCACGACGGCCATGGGCGACGAGATCTGGTACGGAACCAGCGATTTCAATGTCTACTACTATCCGGTGCTGGGCGAAACGGCCTGTCCGGCCGACAACAGCAGTTGCGATCCCGGCCAAGAGCAGCCCCTCTATGTGGTCTTTTCGGGGCCAACGGGCAACTCCAGGAGTAGCGGTTCGGGCAGTACGACGGAATGGTATCAGCCAGTCCACGAGCCGGGCAATATCTTCTCATACCCCTGGAATGAAACGATGCTGCGGCTCCAGACGGGGGCGGGCATTGACCTGCTCACCAATTCAGCATCCTTCTCTACCGGTTCGGATACGACCCAGAGCGTGCAATGGAGCAGCGGCGCGGGCCGGGATCAGACGACTGGTACCACAAACAGCCACTCCTTCGACAAAGCGTACAGCCTGACAGCCGGGCAGACGTATGAAGAGGGCAACGAGGCGAACCTCA
>CAYZLP010000829.1:0-2891 GCA_964478635.1 uncultured Caldilineaceae bacterium | reverse complement strand
CCAGTGACGTCTTTATGAGAGTCTATCCGAAAATTCGGTTGTGAGCCCCGACTCTCTTCCAGCCAGGGTGTTCGCCACAGAGAATTTTCGGACAGATTCTAAGCGGAGAGACCGGACTTTTCACCCTGAAATTGCGCGCAATTGTGACTCGCTCGGCGATGTAGTCATCCCACCAGATCGGCCTACTCGAGGACCGGCGGTTGGAGATCGGCAACATCGCCGAGTAGCATGGTTGCCTCAAGACGCACGTGCTGTCTCCCGCCTTCTCCACTTGCCTCACCGTACAGCTCAGTTTCCAGGCCCCGGCGGATACTTTCCATGGCTGCCTTGTCCAACTCTCCATCGGGCGGCATGACCACGGTCGTCTCTACGCGGACGCCGCGTAAATCCTCAAAAACGGCCAGGTTGGCCATGCGCCCGCCTCGAGATGCTATCTCCTTTGTCAGATATTCGGAAACGGTGCGGAACTCAGCGTAACTCTCTTCATCAAACGCCTGCACATTTTGGACAAGGGCTTCAAAGTTCATCGGCCGCTTGACAGCCTCAGCCAGTTCCCTTTCGATTTCGGCAACGGTTTCCGGGGTCCAGGCTGCCGGATCGGTCAGAAGAAGCGTTGCGCGGATCTCATATCGATCCTCATGGCGGTTGATGGCGAGGGCTTGCACGGCGCCGCCGTTCTCGGCAACCGCATCCGTTAGTACACGCTCGATCTCGGCCCGAGCGTTGGCATCCCGAAGAGTTAAAACGGTCGTCGCGACGAGTATTGCGGTAATCCCCGCCAGCAGCAGGACTGGCGTCCGCAGGCGCTGCCAGAGTTCCTGCCGTCCCGTATCTCGAGGATAAAAGCCCAGGGCAAGGAAAATCAGCGCCGCTGCGAGGACAATTGCGACGAGATTGGTCGTAAAGAGCAAGAGCGCACCTGCGGCGTAGTTCAGCTGGGATGTGCCGATGCCGTAGCCCACTACGCAGAGGGGCGGTACGAGCGCGGCCGCGATGGCCACGCCGGGGAGAGCCGCGGCTACTTGAGAGCGACTGACCGCGTAGCCGGCCGCCGCGCCCGACGCCAGCGCCACCATGAGATCGAGCACGTTGGGCTGGGTGCGGGCAAGAATCTCGCTGGTTGCTCCATTGATGGGTGAGATAATGACCATGACAATTCCTACCACGATGGCCATGAAAACGCCCTTGGCCGTGGCCTCTGAAGCCATTTTCAGCAGATCGAGATCGCCCCGGACGATGCCCATGGCCATGGCCAGAATGGGGCTCATGAGGGGGGCGACCAGCATGGCGCCAATGATGACGGCCGCACTGTTTTGCAGGAGCCCCAGGCTGGCGATCATCGCGGCAAGAATGATCAAGACATAGAAATCCACTGAGGGCACGGCCGAGTCGACCATCTGCACGGCCACCTCTTTGCGGCGTTCTTCGGTGAGGGTCGGAAGTGGATCGGAGACAAGTTCCAGCCCCCTGGCAATCGCCGGATACTGAATCTCCTCCTTGGCCCGGGCAATGATGACGGGTCGCGCCATGTTCCCGGCAATCTTCACCGGCATGCCGCGGAACCGGGAGCGCATAAAGGCACTGGCCTTGGCTGCGCCCATGATCAGCACATCCGCCCCCTCCGCACCCTTGACAATGCCCGCCTCGATGCTTTCTGCACCAATCATCTCCTGCTCGACGGCGTTTTCATCCACCATTGCCGCACAGGCGGAGAGCGCCGCGTTGCCCAGCTGTTTTTCTTCCGTCGAGCTGTCGGGTGACAGTACGTGCAGCAGCCGCAGGTGGTAGTCGGCGTTTGCGCCTAGGGCATAAGCCAACTCCGTGGCGAGCAAGCTGTGGGGGCCGCCTGCCGTCGCGACGGTGACGCGCTCGAGCTGTTCGGGGATCTGTCCGCGCAGGACGAGTAGGTCGCAGGGCGCACTGCGAACCAGCAGATCGACCAGGGAATCGGCTGCCGTCTCTTCCGATGCCATGTTGCCCGACCAGCCCATGACGAGCAGGCTGACCTGCTCATCGTCAATGACATCCAGAATCCCGTCTGCCGGACTCATCCCCAAGCGGACGACCGGGCGCACGAGGACGCCATTCGCCTCTATCTCGGCCAGCGTTTCTTGCAGCAGATCGACTTCTCGCTGCACCAGCTTGCGTCGCACGTCAAAGGCAGTCTGGCTCGGAACTCGAAGCACACGCAAGACGATTAGTCCGGCGCCACGCGCGGCGGCCAGACGGATGCCCAGGTTGACCAGACCGGCGCTGTTCTTTGGATTGGCGATTGCAACCAAAACGGCATCGTCCACTGGCGGCTGGGCGGCAGCCGTACGCGCGGCTGCGGGCGCGCCTGACTCTGTCAGGCCTGACTCCGGCAGGCTTTCGCTATCCAGGACGTCGCTGCGCCGTTCCTGCACGCCGCTGCGCCGGGCATAGCTGAAGAAGAGCAGCAGACCGATGCCGATCCAGAGGAATGCCCATGGCAGCCCCATTCTTCCCAACGTCAGGGGCAAGAAAGCCCCTGCGGCAATAACGAAGCCGGGAAAGAGGGGGTGGTACGGCAATTTGAGTCTGCGCTCTAGTGGACCATCCGGACGCGCCAGTGCGGCGGGTACGCACAGCGCCGCCGCTGACCAGAAAAAGAAGGTCGAAGCCACGGCCAGGACTTCAAGTACGTTCAGAAAGCTTACCAGCAGGATCGCCAGCAGGGTTGTGCCCAGCACCGGCAAGAGCGGTGTTCCCCCGCGACCCAGGCGGCCCTCGAGTCGCTGCGGCACGAAACCGTCCTCGGTCATGGCTTCAATCAGCCGAATCGTGTTGGTGAAGACCAGGTCCAGCCCCATCAACATGAGCACGCCGCCCAGCAGCAGATAGGCAAGTCGGAAGAGCGCCGGCGCCGGTAC
>CAYZLP010000828.1:1917-2892 GCA_964478635.1 uncultured Caldilineaceae bacterium | reverse complement strand
TGCGCGCCGCCGCCGCGCAAATCGCCGGTGAAGCAGTGGACAAGTACCTGCTGGTACCGCCCGCAGTGATCACCCAGGAATTTCTGGTCGAGAATGGCATCGCCGACATGGATCAGCTCATTGAGGCTCTGCCTGTTCTGGGTGAAAGTCCCCTGGTCTGGTCCGACTGGATGGTGGCGTTGCAGAATGCAAACGCGGAATGATCTCTGGAGACGTGGTTGAGCGAACATGAGATCATGAGATTGGGAGATTGAGAGAAGAGGAGACTGGTGATTGGCGCCAGGCGAGTCTTCCAATCTCCCAATCGCTCAATCTCCCCATCACGCAACCACCCACCACCAAAGCACCAGCCGACCCATGTCCACACTCACCGCTACCCATCTTGGCAAGACCTTTCCCGGCGTCGTCGCGCTGGACGATGTGAGCATTGCGGTGCACGGCGGCACGGTTCACGCACTGGTGGGCGCCAACGGCGCGGGCAAGTCGACGCTGATCAAGATCTTGACCGGCTACTACCCCGAGTACACGGGGGAGATCGCTGTCGACGGCGCGCCGGTAGAAATTCACTTGCCGGCCGATGCCATGGACCACGGCATTCAGGTGGTGCACCAGGAAGTCGATACGGCGCTGATACCCTACCTGACCGTAGCCGAGAATCTCTTCGTGGAGCAACTGGCCCAGGATCGCGCCTGGAACTTCATTCGCTGGCGCAAGCTCTACGCCGACGCCTCGGCCGCCGCGCGCCACGTGGGTCTGACGGTCGATGTGCGTACCCGGGTCGAAGACCTGTCTCTCCACGAAAAGCAGCTTCTGCTCATGGCCCGGGCCGTCTCTCAGGACGTGCGCTTTCTGATTCTGGACGAGCCGACTGCTTCCCTCAGCCTGCGCGAGGTGGAAACGCTCTTCGACGTGATCCGGGAGCTGCGGGCCCAGGGCGTGGGCATCATCTACATCTCCCATCGTCTGGCGGAGGTG
>CAYZLP010000828.1:0-1907 GCA_964478635.1 uncultured Caldilineaceae bacterium | reverse complement strand
TTCGCTGCCGCGGAGGTGGTCGTGCGGGATCATGTCGAGCCCGGCCACCTCGGCGGAGGTGCGCACGATTTCGGATGAGATCACGGTGCTGCGGAACGGGCGCGAAGTGGCCCACTACCCGACCGCATCTGCGGAACTAAACCGGATCGTGGAGGATATGCTGGGGGTGGAGCCGGCCGATGCATTTCCGCCCCGGCGTCCCTTTGCGCCGGGTGAAGTCATTCTCGACGCTACTGGATTGACACGCCATGGCCGCGTGAACCGTGTGGACCTCACCGTACGTGAGGGTGAAATCCTGGGCGTCGCCGGGCTCGTGGGTGCAGGCAAGACCGAACTCCTGCGCCTGCTCTACGGTGCGGATCCCCTGGATGAGGGCGAAATCCGCATCGACGGTCGCCTTCGCCGGTTACGCGGTCCCAACAGCGCCGTGGCCGAGGACATCTTTCTGATTCCGGAGGAGCGGCGCCAGCAGGGGCTGATCGTGGAGGATCGGGTACGCGAGAACCTGGTCATGCCCTTTCTGCCCCTTTATTCGGTCTTTGGTTTCGTGCGCCGACAGCTAGAGAATCGTCAGTCCCGAGCGACCATCGAGCGGGTCGGCCTCACGCCCCCGGATCCGGAGATGTTGGTGCAGAATCTCAGCGGCGGCAATCAACAAAAAGTCGTGATCGGCAAGTGGTTTGGCCGCCCGCCCAGGATCATGCTCTTCGACGAGGCGACCCAGGGCATCGACGTGAAGGCCAAGCGGGACGTCTATGATCTGGTCCAGGAGATCAGCGCCGAGGCGGGTGTGGTCTACGCCTCGTCCGACATCGATGAAGTGCTGGCCCTGGCCGATCGGGTTCTGGTCATGCGGGAGGGCGAGGTCGTCGCCGACGTCATGGCGACGGAGGTGACTCGCCAGGCTGTGCTGGCACTTGCCACCGGCGCAGATGAGTGACGTTAGCACGCAAAAAAGACGTCTGACTTTTTTGAAAAGTCAGACGTCTGGATGCCGTATAGCAATGCAGGTTAACCAGATGAACGAGAGAACGAAATGACCACGGCAACCCAAGAAAGTCGGCCGGCCCGGGCAGATACATCTTTTGGGCAGAAAGTGCTCGATTTTCTGCTCAAATACGGCATGATCCTGGCGATCTTCGCCTTGATCGCGTTCTTCTCGTTTGCCAACGAATATTTCTTTTCACTCAGCAATTTTCTGGATATTCTGCGGGCCGTCTCCATTCTGGCCATCGTGGCCATCGGTCTGACTATGTCGGTCATCGTCGGCGGCTTCGATGCCTCGGTCGGAGCGGTGACCGGTCTCGGCGTCATCCTGGTGACGGCGCTCATGGTCATCTGGCGGGCCGAATGGTGGCTGGCGATCCCCATCGTCTACCTGACGGGATTGATTGTGGGGCTGGCCAACTCCTTTCTGGTCGTGAAGCTGCGCATCCCCGATCTGCTGGCCACCCTGGGCATGCTTTATCTGATTTCGGGCGCGCAGCTGAGCATCACCAAGGGCGACGCGGTCTATCGCGGCATGACCAATCCGTGGAGCGAAAGCCGGGAATTGACCACGGGCATCATTTCCCCCACCTTTCTGAAATTGGGCCAGGGCTACATCCTCGAGACCGAGCGCTTCAACGGCATCCCGGTCCCCATCATCGTCATGCTCATCATCGCCGTCGGCTTCCACATTTTCTTGAACTATACCCGCTTCGGCCGCATCTTCTATGCTGTGGGCGGCAACCCCGAAGCCACCCGGCTGGCCGGCGTCAACGTCAACGCCTATCGTACGGCTGCCTACTGCATGAGCGCGCTGCTGGCCACCACGGCCGGGCTGGTACTGGCCTCACGTATCGGTTCGGGTGCAGTGCGTGCCGGCGATCCCTATCTGCTCGATGCTGTGGCCGCCACCTTTTTCG
>CAYZLP010000827.1:0-2896 GCA_964478635.1 uncultured Caldilineaceae bacterium | reverse complement strand
GCCGGCTTCCGCTTCGTGGAGCTGTCGGCCGTGCGCGGCTGGACGGAGCAGATCTCCCTGGACGCAACGGCGGCCGACCTGGCCGAGGTCCAAGCCAAGCTCACGCATTACGGTCTGGCGCCTTCGGCCCTCAGCGGTCATTCGGACCTGACGACGGCTGCCGGCGTCGCCCTGGGCAAGCAGGCCGTGGATCTCTGCGTCAAGCTCGGCATCGATCTGCTGAATACGGCCATTGGCGGTCACTATAGCGAAGATGAAGATCAGGACGCGTTCATGGGCTTCATCCACGATCTGGCCGACTATGCCGCCGAGCGGGACATCACCATCGGCCTGGAGGTGCATGGCGAGATCATGGCCAACGGCGCTCTGTCCCTGCCCGTGATCGCCGAGATCGATCGTCCCAACGTCGGCATCAACTACGACACGGCCAACTGCGTCTTCTACGGCGACACGCTGCCCCTGGACGATCTGCGTCTGACCGTGCCTCAACTGGTCCACGTGCATCTCAAGGACAAGATCGGCGGTCCTCGGGTCTGGAATTTTCCGGCCATCGGTGAGGGCGAGATCGACTTCGCCGCCGTACTGGCCGTGCTCGACGAAGCGGGCTACACGGGGCCGACGAGTGTAGAAATCGAGTTTTCGGGCGAGCCCTGGCCGTCCTTGGCGGAAGTGGATCGGTCCATGGCGGCGTCGTATGCGGCGCTGCGCGCGTTGGGCCTGACCTAGAAATTAATAATTAATCGAAAATAGATAATTGATAATTATTAATCTGCTCTGCACACGATGAATCATTAACAATTAATTGTTATCTATTTTCAATTAATTATTGGTTAGATCGGAGAACCGCGTGCTCAACCTCGCCATCCTCGGCGCGGGCTTCATGGGCGAGACCCATGCCCGGGCCCTGGCCCAAGAACCGGACGTCCACATTGTCGGCATCTCCTCGCGCACGCCGGCTAAGGCTGCGATCCTGGCCGAGGCGGTCGGGGCGGAGCCGTTTGTAGACGCACTGGCGCTGGCGCGCGATCCCCGGGTTGACGCGGTCAGCGTTGCGCTGCCCACCTATTTGCACCTGGAATACGTCCTGGCTGCGCTGAAGGCGGGAAAGCATGTCCTGGTGGAAAAACCCATGGCCCTGACCGTGGCCGACTGCGATGCCATGGTCGAGGCGGCCGAGCGGGCAGGCCGCATCCTGATGGTGGCCCAGACCCTGCGCTTCTGGCCCGAATACGTGGCCCTGGTCGACGTCGTGCACAGTGGCGAACTGGGACGCCCCCTGACAGCATCGGCCGCGCGCCTCCTGGCGCCGCCCACATGGAGCCCCTGGTTCCAGGATCCGGCCAAGAGCGGTGGGGAAGTGCTCGATCTTCACATTCACGATCTGGACTTGCTCAACTGGCTCTTCGGCACGCCCCGGCGGCTCGTTTCCCGCGGTCAGCGCAGCCCCCATGGTACGTGGGATGCGGTGTTGACTCTGGTCGACTACGACGAAGGCGTCGTCTGCCATGCCGAGGGAAATGCCCTCATGCCTGAAAATTACCCCTTTACCTCTGCCCTGCGCGTGCTCTGCGAGCATGGGGCCGTCGAATATACCCTGCGCGCTGGCGGGGCCCAGGTCGACTCTGCCGGGGAGGGTGTGAACAGCCTGATGATCTACCGGGAAGGCGACGCGCCCGCAGCATTGGCCCACGCTGGTGGCGACGCGTACGCCCGCGAATTGCACGCATTTGTCGAGGCGGTGCGCAGCGATACGCCGCCGGTGCAAGGCACGCCCGACCAAGGTCGTCTGGCCGTCGAGACCGCCCTGGCCGCCCGGACCTCGCTCGATA
Organism: uncultured Caldilineaceae bacterium; assembly: GCA_964478635.1. Lineage (GTDB taxonomy): Bacteria > Chloroflexota > Anaerolineae > Caldilineales > Caldilineaceae > JAGRCP01. Next base: position 1,067 of record CAYZLP010000827.1, on the reverse strand, counting down.
CCGGCGCGCCCATTGCGTTTGATACGTCGTTATTTACCTGAAGCCTGCACTCACTGGCCTGCCCGTGCGTTCGTCAAACGCAAAATATCCCGTATCGAGTAAGTTGCTTACCAGACTATTGGCTTCTGTGTTAAACTTAGCCGCCGTGTAAACTATCCATGCACAGCGGCCGGCATTCTGTTCAGAGCTTTGGCAAAAGCAGCGCAAGCCGAAGTATCTCCACTCGTTCAGTCAACGCGCTATCTTGACATCATGCACACATTCCGACCGTGATGGCGACAAATCTACCCCAGCACGCCTTTGTTTTGCCGACAAAACTCCATCGTCCGCCGCTGATGGATTGGGTTGTTCCGCGCCGGGAACTGGTCGACCTGTTGGCGGCCGGCGCGGAGCGGCGGCTTACCCTGATTTCCGGGCCGGCAGGTTTTGGCAAGTCGACGCTCGTCGTGCTGTGGCTAGAAGAGGATTCCCGGCCGGCCGCCTGGCTCTCATTGGACGAGCTCGACAACGATTTGACGATTTTCGTCACCTATCTCATCTCAGCCGTGCGGGAGGTGTCGCCGGATTTCGGCCGGCAGACCGAAGCTTTCCTGGTCAGTGGCGTTGTCGCCAAACCCAACCGTCTGGCCGACTTGATGCTTGCTGACTTGGCGGCCCTGCCCGAACCGCTCCACCTGGTCATCGATGACTATCACGTCATTAGTGCGCTGGATATCCATGCGTTTCTCGGCAGGGTGATCGAGCATCTGCCCGCCGGCGTCCGGCTGACGCTGATTTCCCGCTTCGACCCGCCTCTGCCGCTGGCGCGTCTGCGCGTGCGGCGTCAGATGACCGAAATCCGAAGCGTACAGCTCCAGTTTCGTACGCCCGAGGCGGCTCAGTTGCTTCAGACCACCGTGGGCTCGGCACTTGCCCCGGAGATCGTCGCATTGCTGGAGGAGCGCACGGAAGGTTGGCCTGCGGCCCTCTATCTGGCGGCCCTCTCCCTGCGTGATCATCCCGATCCGGTTCGCTTTTTCGACGAATTTGGTCGCAATTCCCATCAAGTCGTCATGGAGTATCTGCTC
>CAYZLP010000826.1:0-2897 GCA_964478635.1 uncultured Caldilineaceae bacterium | reverse complement strand
ATGATGGCGAAGCGCCGTTCGGTGTCAGAATCAAACTTCTGCAGCGGATACAGACAGCGCGCAAAGCCACCGAACAGCATTTGTTTGATACGGCTGGGATCAAGCACGGTTTCGCGAAAATGATGCGCCGTCTGGCCTGCCGTGGCGGTGTAGTTGCACGGCTTGAGTTCAGTGAAACCACGACTGACCTGCACCACGTACTCGGTCGCCTCTTCCCAGAAGTGCGCCATCATCTGCGCGTGGATTTCCCGTGCAATCAAGCGGCGATCACGATCAAGAACGCTGATAGTCTCATCTTCGGACAGATAGCCGCGCAGATGTTGCACCATCTGGCTTGCAAGATCGTAGAGCAAATCGGCGTGAGTGAAATAGTCGATGTCATCGAAATCAACCAAAGCGTGGACGATGATGTCTTCCGGGCGTTGTTCCCTGAGCCCGGCCTCGGCGGCCAGGGTGAACTGCTCGTGGGTAGCGAGCATCTGCCCGACGATCTCACGACGTCCCGGCTGAAGATGGAGCTGGCTGACGTCCAGCTTGAAGGCGTGGAAGCCCGTCGTGACTTCGCCGGTCGGTACCACGGCGATGCGCGGAATGTCGATGGTCTGCTGCACCACGATCTCGGTGGTTTTCGCCACCACGGCGGACAAGTCGAGTGCGGGCACCGGTTCATCCATGCCCGCCAGCAATTCGCCCTGTAGCGGCTTCAGCCGCTCAGCCACTTCCGCGAGGATGACCGATTGCACTTCAGGTTTGAGCAGCGCGCTGCTGGTGGGCACCAGATCGCGCTTGACCTCGTATTTGCCGATCACTTCCATGACCACGCGCGCGGCCTGCTTCTGCGCCTCCGTGGTGAATACCGGTTGGGGCGCAGGGGCTGCCGCTCCACGGTCAGCGGCCAAAGCCCCTGTGATAACGATCGGCGTTTCCGTCAAACCGAGACGCGCCGATGCTCCCGATTCGACCTGCACACTGACCTTCTGGTCGGAGGCAGCAGGCGCATCGAGTATGAGTTGCTTCAAACGGATCGGCGAATCGCTCCGGTTAGCTTCGTCGATGATCTCCTGAAACTTGTCGTGCGCGACGATGTTCAAGCGATCCACCGCCGCAACGCCCGTGCGTCGGCCATAGGGCAGGCGCAGGCCGCGCCCTATGGACTGTTCGATCAACGTGCGGGCATTAGCCGCGCGCAGCGGCACGATGGTGTAGAGGTTGGTCACATCCCAGCCTTCCTTGAGCATGTTGACGTGAATCACGATTTCCGTCGGCTCATCCACGCTCTCCACGGCCAGCAGGCGTGTGATCATGACTTCTTCTTCGCTGCCTGAGCGGCTGGAATCGACCTGAATCACCTTACCCGCGTACCGGCCTTCGTAGAAGGCATCGGACTCAATCAACGCCTTGAGTTGCGCTGCGTGCGCGATGTCGCGCGCAATCACCAGCATGAAGGGCTTGACCGGATGCACGCCGTTTTCGCGGGCGTAGGTCAGCAACTCCACCTTGGTGGTTTCGTGCAGGCGCACACCATCTTCCAGTTTGATCTTCTCAACGTCCTCCGGCGTGTGCGCCGAGGCCGAGAAATTGCGCTGGGTCACGACGGCGGGTTCCTTGACGAAGCCGTCTTCCATCGCCCGCGCCAACGGATAGTCCATCACCACATTCCTGAATGGCACCGGCCCCTTGCTCGATTCTACGAAGGGGGTTGCCGTCACCTCCAGACCGAACAATGGCTTAAGTTCGTTGATCGCCCGCATTCCGGCTTGCGCCCGATAGCGGTGCGATTCATCCATCAGCAGCACGAGGTCAGGCAGATTCGCCAAATGATTGAAGTAGCTGTCGCCCAGCACCTCCTTCATGCGTTTAATGCGCGGCTCGCGGCCGCCACGCACCTCGGAATTGATCTTGGCGATATTGAAGATGTTGATGCGCACGTCGTGGGCGAAGCCCATGGAATAATCGTCAACCGCTGCGCCGGTCTGGTCGTAGTTGTCGCCGGTGATGATCAGCGGCGGTTGCTGCGCAAACTCGGCAATACCCCTGAACACATACTTTGGCGTATTGCGGGTAAAGTCCGTAATCAGCTTGTTGTAAATCGTCAGATTCGGCGCGAGTACAAAAAAATTGTTGATGCCATGCGCCAAATGCAAGTAGGCGATAAACGCCCCCATCAACCGCGTCTTGCCCACGCCCGTGGCCAGCGCAAAGCACAGCGACGGAAATTCGCGCTCGAAGTCTTCCAGCGTTGGAAATTGCGCCTTGAGCGTGGCCAGTACCGCCGGGACATACCGATCCTGTGTCAGCATCTCCGGCGCGGCATCCAATGCTTGTTTCAACTTGGCCAATGATTCGGCTTGCGGCGGGCGCAGCGACAAGCGTCCTGTAATATGGTTTTGGATGCGGACACTCATGCTTCATTCTCCTTGTTGTCCAGCAGCTTCAGCATGCGGTCAAAGTCGCTCTCGAATAGCCTGTCCTGCACGATGCGGTATTTTTCAAACTCAGCTTCAGCATGAGTGCGTGCGATTTCCGCCGTGACCTTACCGGCATCCTGTAATACCTCACGATCGGTCATTTCAATGAATCGGTTTAATCGAATTTCCCAATCCTGCATGGTCATGGGCATCTTGTTCTGCGCCATCAACTCGGCCATATCCAGGTAGGCGTTCACCAGCCGGGAAAGCTGAGCCATTTCGCTTTCGCTCAGGTAATTTTTGGCAATAACCACGTCAAACTTCTGAATTTTTCCACGTGGCGCATCCTTCCAAGTGGTCAACCCCATATTGGGCTTTTCCGCATCCGCATGTGCGACGATGACTTCCGCCGCCGTCTGTCCATGAATGGCCCAATGCAGTTTATTCTGCACGGTGGCGAAAAATCGTTTGGTGGCCTGTGCAGCCACA
>CAYZLP010000825.1:0-2908 GCA_964478635.1 uncultured Caldilineaceae bacterium | reverse complement strand
GCTGGTTCTGGGCGACGAGAGTGCGCGCGACGCTGTAGCGGCCAATCCGGCAATCACCATAGACGGCTGCAAACTGGCCTGTGCTACGAAGATGGTGCAGGAGAGCGGCGGCCGGATCGCGCAGGAGTTTGCTGTCCTCGATGTCTACCGGCGCAATCGCAAGCTGAAGCCTCAGGGAATCGCCCAGCTGAACGAAGAAGGGCAGCAGCTTGCCTGTCGTTTGGCGGAGGAAGTCAGTGAGGTGATCGATAGCTTGCAGGGAGAAGAGGATGCCTAAATTACCAGAGAGAAAGGTCGGCATCGTCGCCTGTTCTGGCGAAGAGCTGGCCGAAGGCAGTGTGACCCGCCTGGCCGCGCTGAAGGTATTGGAAGAACTACGACCGGAGGATACGGTGACTATCTGCTTGCCGCTCTTCCTGGCCGGTGGCGAGGGGGATCGCGCCTTTGCCCGCTTCTATCCCACTATCGCCATAGACGGCTGCGAGCTGAAATGTGCCGCTCGCGCAACGGAGGCGTATTCCAGTAAACCGGCCGCCAGCGTGGTAGTGACCGACGTGGTCAAAGAATGCGGCATCGGCGAGGTAAGGGGACTGCGCCGCTTGAATGAGGCGGGCATACAGGCGGTGGATGAAACGGCCGGTCAGGTTGCCGGTCTGGTCGATGACCTGCTGGGCAAAAGATGGAGCCGACGTGAGGGACGCTTCGCGGATGCCGAATCGATAGATTTGCCCGTTGCAAGCCCGAAAATTGCTTCCTGCGCTTGCGGGTCCGGCATACCCGTGCAGACTGTCCATATCGAAGGCGAATCGATAACGCTCATTGCCTTACCTGTGCTCTTCGAGCAGTTCAGGGAGGCGGACAAACGGCCGTCGCCGGAAACGATCGCAGAGTTGCTCGAGCAGGTACGCATTTACAATGCCGTGCCGCCGGAAGCCGAGAGCGCCTACCTTGAAATGCTGGCGCGCGAATATGCCCTGTTCTATGACGAAGCGGCGGTGGCAGCATGAGCAAGACGGCCGTCTACGACACCACTGTGCAATGGAGAGGAGAACATTGGGGCCACGTCGTGATGGGCAATGGTCCGGAGATGCCGTTCTCCGCTCCGCCCGATGCCCAGGGTCACGCCGGTGTGCTCACACCCGAGGATGCCTTTGTCGCCGCGATCAATACCTGCATCATGATGATGTTCATCTGGGCCACCGAGCGATTCAAGATCGACTTGCAGAGCTACGAATGTCGCGCCGAAGGCACCAAACTGATTGAGTTGGATCGCACCGAGATATTCACCGAGGTCAGACTTTGGCCCAGGATCTGTGTGGCTGCCAACGGTACCGAGCCGCAGATCATCGAACGCCGCATCGAAAAGGCGCTGCAGTCTGCGCAGAAGTACAGTCTGGTCGCCAACTCGGTAAAGTCAAACATTGTAGTTGAACCAACTATCGAGGTCATTCCATGAATAGCAAGCCGACTCTCTGGGGGGAAGTCGATGAACAAGGACGCCTGATTTTCCCTCCGGAGGTGGCGGCGCAGTTTGGGCTCAGGCCCGGTTCCGTGTTCCGCCTGGAAAATGGCGGCAACCACATCCAGATGCACAGGCCGGTCACACACCTGACCAAGGTTTATGTGGAACCCACTGATAGGTGCAATATCGCCTGCCGCACCTGCATTCGTAACGGGTGGGACAAAGATCTCGGGCGGATGAGTGAGGAGACCTTTGAACTGATTTTGCAGGGCGTCGAACAACTGGCACCCAAACCGACGATCTTTTTCGGCGGGCTAGGTGAACCGTTGTTTCACAAATATACGGTAGAGTGGATCGCGCGAGCGAAAGCGACTGGAACGCGTGTCGAAATGATAACCAACGGCACCATGCTGACGGAGAAAAAATCGCAGCAGATAATTGATGCCGGCCTGGATGTCATCTGGGTTTCCATCGATGGAGCCACACCAGAAAGCTACGCCGATGTACGTCTGGGGGCACACCTGCCCAAGGTTTTGGAAAACCTGGCGCGCTTTCGTGCGATGCGGCGCGGCGGTCACTATCCTCGCCCGGAAATTGGCATTGCCTTCGTGGCGATGGCGCGCAATATCGATGATTTACCGGAGGTGCTTCGCATCGGCCGTTCTGTCGGCGCCAAGTATTTCTCTGTGAGCAACGTACTGCCCTATACGGCCGATATGCAGGCAGACATGTTGTATACGCGCACGCTGACCCACATGGCCCATCCATCATCACCCACCCAGGCCCGCCTCAGCCTGCCGCGTATCGACATCAACCACAAAACTCGAGAGGCGTTTCTGCAGGCCATGCAAAGTGGTTACAACATCAACTTCGCAGGAAACAATCTAAGCAGCGCCGCCGACGCGTGCAATTTCATCGAAAGCGGCACGATGTCCATCGGCTGGGACGGTGGCGTCAGCCCATGCTGGCCGCTGATGCATACGCATACCAGTTATCTACACGGCAAGCCGCATCTATCACGCCGGCATGTTGTGGGTAATGTGAATGATCAAGGTTTGCTTGATATTTGGCTGAATGAAGAATACGTGGCATACCGCCAGAAGGTACAGTGCTTTGGCTTCGCCCCCTGTACGTTCTGCGGCGGCTGCGATCTCTCCGAAGCCAATGAAGAAGATTGTTTTGGCAACGAATTTCCGGCCTGCGGCAGCTGTCTTTGGTCGCAGGGCGTCATTCAATGCCCTTAGTTTGTGAACGAGAAAACAAATCATTACTGGAGGTACCGATGTTAACAATAAAGGTATTAGGTCCTGGCTGTGCCAACTGTGAAAAGGTCGAAGCAGCGGCGAAAAAAGCCGTCGCCAATATGGGTGTCGAAGCGGAGATCACGAAGGTCACCGACTACGGCGAAATCAGGTCCTACAATGTCCTGTCGACGCCGGGACTGGT
>CAYZLP010000824.1:0-2911 GCA_964478635.1 uncultured Caldilineaceae bacterium | reverse complement strand
AAAAGAAAACCGGCCTATCCATCTGGATAGCCGGTTGCGAAAGTCCCAAATTCAGGGCAAGCAAGCGTATCCAGACTTTAGTCCGGGTTCGACTTCTTGCTCGGCTTATTGAAGACGACTGCTGGTGTACGTACCATTGTCTTGCCCTTGTCGACGGCTTCGTCCCGTCGGAGTTTTATCTCGTGGGATAGAGAAGCCCGTTTTGATCGCAACGAATCATAACGGGCGTTCGGGCTAGTGTCAAATCTTCCGCGGGCTGGAATGTAAGGCGGTCTGCATAAAGTCTGTACAAAGTACGTTACCATGCTGGACACTCGCGTTTTCGGTACTTGCGGTCGCAACATGCGATTTTTATCGTTGGCGGGCTGCAAGCAGTTTGATTTGTCGGCACGGCCGATTGCCGGTAGTGGAGGCCCCATGCATCACCCACCCATGCTTCAAACAGATTCCGTCCGTAAAGTTTTTGCGCGTGAAGATTCCATCCCGAAGAGATCGGGACCGAACAACCCGGCTGGCAGCAGCCGGTTTATGGTGAAGCGCACTGCCGGCCGATCCGCCCCGCTTCAGGCGGTAGATTTCGGCATTGCACGCCTCGGGCGCATCGGCGGGCTGTTCGTATTGATGCTGTTGCTCACAGCGTGTAATCCGGCGCTATTGGCCGAACAAATTGCCCTGGTTGCGCCGGAATCAGTGGGTGAGGAAACCCCATCGACCAACAAGCTCCTGATCATGGGCAGCAATGGCAACATCTACACCCTGAGTCCTGATGGGGCCGATCGCAAAGCCATTACCCGGGACGCGGGGATGGATACTCAATATCGCCAACCGACCTGGGCCCCAGACGGAGAACGCATCGCCTTCACCACCATTCGCAGCGAAGATGGCGACGTCAAGAGCTTCATCTCTACCATTCGGGCCGACGGCAACGAGCAAATCGATCTGGAGGTGCCCTTTGCCCCCTTTTACATCTATTGGAGTCCCGACAGCAGGCGATTAGCCTATCTCAGCAACTGGAATAGGGGCGAGAATCTGCCCGGGATGGCCCTGCGCCTGGTTGAGATCGAAGAAGGAGCCGCCGGCGTACCCGCCTTGCGCGCCAACACCCTGGCCGAAGGGCAGCCGTTCTATTTTTCCTGGTCGCCTGACGGAAGCCGTCTTCTCACCCATATTGGCAACGAACGGCTGGAGGTTCAGAGCGTCGATGGCACCCAGGAAGCCCTGCTCATGTCGACCGGGGCTTTCCCCGCGCCAATATGGGCCAAGAGCGGCGAACAGCTTGTCTTTGCGTTGAACGATGAGCAAAGGGGCGAGCAACAGCTCGTATTATCCGATATCGCAGGCAAGCCAATCAGCGACATTACCGACTTCTCGGACCGGATTTCCTTCACACTCAGCCCTGACGGATCCAAGGTCGCCTATGTGATCACCGAGGATGGTGAGGGCGGCGCAACGTTTGGTCCCCTCTACGTCTATGACCTGGCAACCATGGCAACCCGGGAACTCTCCGCCGCACCGGTGATTGCCTTCTTCTGGAGCCCGGACAGCAACAAGCTGGCCTTCATGGAGGCCGAGTTGAACAGAAACCGGGTGCAGTTGCGCTGGCAGGTCTGGGATGGCGCGCGGACAACTGCGTATGAAGCATTCCTCCCGACCACGCGCTTCTATCAAAATTACCTGAGCTTCTTCGACCAGTATGCCCAGAGCATGACGATCTGGGCGCCGGACAGTTCGGCCTTCACCTATGCCGGCGCGAATTCACAAGGCGCCCGGGGCATCTGGGTCCAAGAACTGGGGGCGGAATCGGCCGAACTCGTGAGCACAGGGATCTTTTCAGCCTGGTCGCCGAAATGAGGTAAATTCTGGGTTGGCAATAGGGATGGCCGGCTTCAGCCAAGCAGTTTGGGGAGACCTGGTCGGGCTATGAATCGTTTTCCGGACGTTGGGGCAGGGCGTCCATCTCGTCCGTCTCATCTTCGGTGCGAATGGGCGTCTCAGTTGCAGCGTCTGCCGCCGTCGCAGCGCTGTTCAGGGGGGCGAGCACTTGCGCATCTGCGTAGTACTCGTCCTCCAACGGCCATCGCCTTGTGACCGAGGCAAAGATCGGCAAGTCGTCCAGCTGCATCCAACTTTGCTTGGCATTCATAATCTCCCCGGTATCTTTCCCGGCCGCATCAGGCAGCGCGTGTTCGGTCTCACCATCGGGCAGGCTACGCAGGCGGGCATAAAGTCCGGCCACAATCTCCCCGGTCTGCCCCAACGGCAGCTGCTTTCGGACCGGTGTATCCGAAGAGTCCCACAGTTCGCGCAGCGCGACAAAGTCCCACTCGGCCGTCAGCACCCCCTCGCTGCGCTGGTTGCCCATCTCGACCAGGACGCCGCTGAAGCGCGGCGTTAAGTCCTGGGGTGCCAGGATGGCGGATTTGCCCACAAACGGATCGCGGGTATTGCGGCCGAAGTCGTTGTGCCCCACCAAAAACGAGATGGCGCTAAAAAGCTGGTTGTCCTGCATGCGGGCCAACATGCCGGCCCGCAATTTGTTGTAGAGCGATGTCGTTGCGCTTGCCGCCTGACCGACGAGCATCTCCGCCTCTTGATAGGCCAACAGGCGACCGATCTCAGGATAGAGCATATCGTTGCCCAGCATCAGGCCAATGCGACCGACCTCGGTTGGGATGACGTTGAGCATCGTTCCGGCTTGAACCAAGTCCCGATCCTCTTGATGGAGCATGAGCTTAGCCTGTGTACCGAGCAGGGCGCCATCCGGACCGAAGACCGCGGACAAATTGCGGATTACGCCGTCAAAGGGATCCGGAAGATAAGCGCTCGGCGCGACCACGGTCATGCCATATTCCCGGGCCAAGCCGCCAAAGATATCGACGTAGCTCTCCCACAGCTCTGCCCCGTGGACGTC
>CAYZLP010000823.1:0-2913 GCA_964478635.1 uncultured Caldilineaceae bacterium | reverse complement strand
ACAAGAGGCCGACGATGGCCAGGGTGCGTAGACGGGATGATGCAGGTTGGGCCATACAATTCGATCATTTCCAACAGGCGGAGCAGCGGCCGGAATCGCGGTGCAGGCTGCGCGGCAGGATCACCGGATCGGGTTGGCGTCTCTCCACAGGCAATTAAGTCATCGTAAGATTGTAGCATAACCGGTGACATTCCTCACGAAACCGTCATGCGTTCCAGGGATTCTGCTCTGAAAATGGTCCGTTTTCATTGCTCGGGGTGAATGCGGCGTTCATGTTGTCTCAGTTTGAACGTGTCTATACAGTCCGGCCAAAATGGAACGTGGATTGAGCGGACTTCGGCGTGAGCTCAGTCGAACGATCTGGCGGATGCACGCTGATCAATCTGGCTGAAAATCCGCGTTGATTCGGTAAATCCGCCTAATCAGCGTTCCATTTTTGGCCCGGCTATATAGATGCGTTCCGGCAAAGAAACTCTCCAAAGGGGAGTCTTTTCGCGAGTTGAATGACAAATCGTGCAGTAGTGAATTTGTGATTTTGCCATCCCCACTAAATGAGATAGAATCTCAATTAAACCGTGTGATTGGCTAAATCTGTGAACTTCAAAACGCAATGCGCGGCCCGTATCGCACACTCAAAAGACCTTCACAGGAGACATCATGAAACCAACTTCCCTCAAGCAGTTCGCGCTGGTAGCCATGATCGCCCTTGTTTCCATCTTCTGGCTGGCCGGATGCGCCGGAACCCCGGCAAGCACGTCGGATGAATCCGCCAGCGTTCCGGATGGCGAGCGCGAACATAGTGAAGATACGCACATCGATGAGCAGGCGCTGCCGACCATGGTTGCGGCAGGGCCGGAGGATGGCCAGCGGCTTCAAGTCGTTGCATCCACCAATATTATTGCCGATGTCGTCGCCCAGGTCGGTGGAGACAAGATCGATCTGGTCGGACTCATTCCGGTTGGGGCCGATCCCCACAGCTTTGAGGCCAGACCGCAAGACCTGGTTGCCCTGAATGAGGCTCACGTCATCTTCATCAATGGTTTGGGCCTTGAACAACCGCTCGAATCGCTGTTTGACAATCTGGACGGCGACGGCGTGGTCGTTTCGGTCAATACGGGGGTTGAAACCCGGCAGCTTGGTGATGAAGCGACGGATCATGCTCACGAAGAGGACAAACACGCCGACGAAGGCGAACACGCCGACGAAGGCGAACACGCCGACGAAGGCGAACATGCCGACGAAGCGGCCCACACCGAGGCGGATGATCATGCCGATACAGAGCACGCACATGCCCATGGAGATATCGATCCCCACACCTGGTTTAGCATCGATGCCGTAACCCAGTGGGTCGACAACACCGAAACCGCACTCAGCGCGCTGGATCCGGCCAATGCCGCAGGTTATGCCGACAATGCCGCTGCCTATCGCGCCGAGTTGGCGGCCCTGGACGCGGAACTGGCCGACCAACTTGCCGGCTTGCCGGCTGAGCAGCGCAAGCTCGTTACCGATCACGATTCCTTCGGCTATCTTGCCGATGAATATGATTTTGAAGTAATCGGCACGGTCATTCCTTCATTGAGCACACTGGCGGCACCCTCAGCCGCGCAACTGGCCTTGCTGCAAGAACAGATTCGGGAAGAAGGCGCAAAGGCCGTCTTTGTCGGCACGACGGTCAACCCCAGCCTGGCCGAGCAGCTGGCGGCCGACACCGGCATAACCGTTGTGCCCATCTATACGGGCTCCCTCAGCGATCCTGACGGACCGGCTGGGAGCTATGTCGAATTCATGCGCTATGCGGTTGCGGCGATTGTCGGGGCGTTGGGAGGGGAATGAGGGTAAGGCAAGAAGATAGGTGACGGGCTGCGGGAACTGCGATCTGTCGCGGTTCCCGCAGCCCGATACAATTACGCGGGCGCTTCCCCGCCGCCTGCATCGGCGGTCGCCTGACCAGCAATGAGTTGCTCAACATATAGCAACTGGAACGGGTCATCGCCGGCCCGTTTCACCAGGATCAAAGCGTCTTCCACGACTTTCTCTTCCTCGACCTGCTCATTCACATACCAATCCATGAGCAGCTGTGTCGCCCGATCCCCTTCTTCGGTCGCCAGACTGTAGATGGCGTTGATGGCTGCGGTTACCTTGCGCTCATGGGCAAGGGCTTCCTCAAAAATCTGGCGCACGGAATCGAATTCGACCGGCGGCTGCTCCAGGGCCTGGAGGGTGACGCTGCCGCCCCGTTCGCTGATGTAGTCGAAAATTTTCATGGCGTGCATCTGCTCTTCATCGCTATGCCCCCGCATCCACTGGGCAAAGCCGGGCCAGTCATTCGCCTCCAGCCAAGCAGACATGGAGAGATAGGTATAAAAGGCCATCATCTCCATCCGCACCTGGTCATTCAATGCGCTCAACACTCGCTCGTTCATCGTTCACTACCTCGCTTTATGGTGATGGTGTTGACCTGCCTGACCGTCTAGCCAGACCATGAACTGCTGCATGTTTGCAGAACATTATACGATCAGCATGTTTCCGCCGGCTGGTAGAAGTGTTCCAATCGAGCCAAAAGTCGTGCAATTGACGCAGCCTTCGACACCACTCCAGCGTGAACCTTCGACGCAAGGCCGGTCGCACGCGCAGCCTACGCCAATTTTCCGGTCTCTGAAAGACACAGACCCTGTCCGGAAATCTAACCATTACCGGACAGGGTCTTGCTGGTGGAACACAACCGAATGGACTCCCAGGAGTGCGACTAGTACATTGAGGCGTAAATGCTTCGACGGCGCTCAGCACCAGTACCACGGCGGAAATTCGGCACTTCTACCGCTGGTGGAAACTGCGGGTTCATTTCCGTCGGGAGTTCCTAGGCTACTGCACTGCGCCGATCTCCTGCAGCATGAGCAGCGTACCCTGCAGGTC
>CAYZLP010000822.1:0-2916 GCA_964478635.1 uncultured Caldilineaceae bacterium | reverse complement strand
CGTTCGGGATCGACCTCGATCGGGGGCAGGTCGTCGGGCGCCTGGACCGTGATCGTCACGCCGCTCTCCGTGGCCCGGACGCCATAGGTAGCCGCAGCTCGATCCAGGAGGGCGCGCGGCGCGGTCGCTGCGCAGTCGAGCGACAGTTCGCCCGCGTCGGCCAGCGAGAGCGTGCGCAGGTCGTCAATGAGGCGGCTGAGATGTTGCGCCTCGCCGTGCATGACTTCGTACATTTGGGGCGAGCCCTGAAGCTTGCCGTCGCTGAGGGCTTCCGTATAGCCCAGGATGACGCTGAGGGGCGTACGCAGGTCGTGGGCGATGTCGGCCGTCATCTGCCGGCGGAGCTGCGCGGCCCGGGCCAGGTCGCTGCTCATGCGGTTAAAGGAGCCGGCCAGTTCGCCGATCTCATCCTTGCCGCGCACGGGAACCTGAAGCCCCAGTTCGCCCGCAGCCAGGGTCACGGTAGCGGCGGTCAACTCGCGTACGGGCCGGGTGATGGTGCGGGCCAAGAGCGTTCCAACAATGAGGGCGAGAACGGTTGCACCCAGCGCGCTCCAAACAATCGCCCGGCGCACATTGTTGCGGAAGGCCTGCTCGGCGGCCAGATCCATCCGGGGCAGGCGGGGCAGGTCGAGAAGCAGCCAGCCCACCGTTTCGCCGTCGACCTGGATGGGCTGGGCGATGTCCGGACGCGGCGGGCGGCGATCTTCCCCCGGGCTACTGCTTGGGCCCGCGACCATTACGCCTTCGGCGTCGAGTACCGACACGTAGTTAAACATCCGCCCGCCGCCATTGGGCAGACCGGCGTTGAGCGCATCCTCCACGCCGGCCCAGCTGCCCGTCGCCGCGTAATGGTCACGCAGCACCCGCACCATGCGCTCCCGCGACTGTTCGGCCAGGAAGCGGTCGAATTCGCTCCCGGTACGCGCGCCGACCAGCACAGCCACCATCAGTGCGCCGAGAATGCCGACGATCAGAAATGCCAGGGTGAGCTTGGCGGTGAGAGAGCGCATGGTCTCTATGCCTCAGCCCTGTGTCTCGGCAAAGCGGTAGCCCACGCCGTAGACCGTTTCGATGTAGCGCGGATTGCGACTGTCGGTTTCGATCTTGCTGCGCAGGTTGCGGATGTGGACGTCAATGGTGCGCTCGTAACCCTCATACGCGTCGCCCTGCAAGCGATCCAGCAATTCAGCCCGGGAAAAGACGCGGCCCGGGTTGGCCAGGAAGACACCCAGCAGATCGAACTCGGAGGGCGTAAGATCGATCGCCTCCGCGCCGACGGTGACCTTGCGCGTCTGCCTGTCCAACGAGATGTCTGCCGCCCGCAGCAGCGGCTGCTCGCCGGCGCCCTGTTTTTCCAGCCGGCGCAGAACCGCGCGGACGCGGGCCGTCAACTCGCGCATGCTGAAGGGCTTGGTCACGTAGTCATCCGCGCCCAGTTCCAGTCCTAGCACCTTGTCACCCTCCTCCAGCTTGGCAGTGAGGATGATGATGGGCGTGTCGGCCTCTTTGGCGTGGGCGCGCATGAAATCGTAGCCGCCCATCTGGGGCATCATCAGGTCCAGAATGATCAGATCGGGATGCTCGTGACGGGCGACGAACAGGGCCTCCCGACCGTCGCCCGCGTCGATCACGCGGAACCCCTCCTGGGTGAGGTATTGATTTAAGAGCGTACGCAGTTCGCGCTTGTCATCCACCACCAGGATTGTCTTGGTCATCCAACTCAAACTTTCCTCTATCGGTACCGATCTATGGGATTGGCGCGCCTTCCATGGGATTGGCGCACAATCCGGGTTCTCATCATACCATCAACCGCAGCAAAGGCGGATAGACCGCGGCTTCTGCGGACTTCGTGGTGAGCTCAGGCGAAACGCCCGAAAGGGCCGGCAGATCAACCCGAAGATCTGCCGGCCCCGTTCAATTTGCGGTCTATGTAGCGAGACTAAACCGGATCCTTACAGGCCCTCACCCTGACGCGCAGCATCGGGCGTGCCGAAGCGTTCCCCGCGTCCATCAAAGCCGCGCCCGCCAGGGTGGCGACCGCCCATACCGCGCGGGCCGAAGCCTTTGCCGGACTCGCGCAGCTGGTCGGCCTGTTCCTGAGTGATCACGCCGTCGGCCACGGCCTGGGCCACGGCGCTATCCATGGCCGCCTGCAGTTTCTCATGCAGCGTTGCATGGTCAACCTCGGCCATCAAGTCGCGCAACGTACCCGCTTCTCTGGCCGCCTCCAGCTCTTCAACGGTCACCCCCAGGACATCGGCCATGATCTGGGCGCGATCGATGCTTTCATGCAGGGCCCGGGCCGCTTCCATGAGGTCGGCCTCTTCCTGAGTGATGCGTCCTTCGGCTACGGCTGTCGCCACAGCCTCGGCGCGCAGGGCTTCCTGCGCCGCCTCAAGCTCTTCGACCGTGATGCCCAACTGCTCCGCCAGGGCCGCATTGCGATCCTCACCCCGGAAACCGTCGAAGCCGCCAAAGCCGCCGTGGCGGCCCATATGACCCCGCTGCATGAAACCGCTGGGCGGCGCAGTCGAAGTCCCATCGTCAGACTGGGCGAAAGCCGGCGCCGCGGCTACGAGCAGGCCCGCAGCCAGGGTCAAGGTCGCAACGCCGCCGACAGCGGCCCGTTTCCACCATTTCGTCATATTCATCGTCTGCTCTCCTTACAAATAAATGGTTACTGCTTTTTCCCGGCCCGCAGGAACGTCCTGCGGACCATCCATTGGTTTCGCCAACCATTTTGCGGTCGACTTGTCCCTAGTCTAGGCGGCCGCTGTTAGGAAAATGTGAAGATTCGATAGGCGAATTGTTGGGATTGGGCAGGAAAGAACGATAGAATGGAGCCACGATTCACAAGGCAATCAGCCTGCGTCAGTTGCTTACCCCTACCAGAAATGAGGGCAGAGATTAGAT
>CAYZLP010000821.1:0-2918 GCA_964478635.1 uncultured Caldilineaceae bacterium | reverse complement strand
TGAGGCAGTCTGGCCCCGGTTTGCTGCGTGCTCGTAAGATTGCTGAATATGGCCCATAATCTCCCTATGGCCACGCCGATCCTCCCCACCAAACTCTACAGACCACTGCCTCAGCCGACCCTCCTGCGGCGTCCGCGGCTTCTCACCCTCCTCAACGAAGGTATACGCGGCAAACTCACACTGATTTCCGCCCCGGCTGGTTTCGGTAAGACCACGCTCGCGAGTAGTTGGGTCAACGAGTTTCGAGCGATTCATAACTCATCGCTCGGCACGCGCACAGCCTGGCTTTCGTTGGATGAAGGGGAAAGCGATCCGTTTCGATTTGTGGCCTATCTGATTGCCGCGCTCCAGACCGTTGCACCCCGCGTGGGTGAGCGGGTGTTGGGCGCGCTGCAAGCTTCTCAGTCGGCGCGGCTGGAACCGGCGCTCACGACCTTTCTCAATGAACTGGCCGCGCTGCCGGCACAGCAGGTGCTGGTGCTGGATGATTATCATGCAGTAGATTCGCCGCAGGTGGATCGGGCCATGGCATTCATGCTGGAGCACCTGCCGCCCCAATTGCACCTGGTCATGGCAACCCGGGAGGATCCGAATCTCCCGCTGGCGCGCCTGCGCAGCCGGGGAGAACTGACCGAAGTACGGGCAGCCGATTTGCGCTTCACACCGGCTGAGAGTGCGGATTTTCTCAACCGGGCCATGGGCTTGACCTTGACCACGGCGGAGATCGAGGCGCTGGAGGCACGCACTGAGGGCTGGATCGCAGGTCTGCAGTTGGCGGCCATTTCCATGCGGGGCCGGCACGACACGACGCGCTTTATCCAGTCGTTCACGGGCAGTAATCGTTTCGTCATGGATTACCTGGTGGAGGAAGTGCTGCAGCAGCAGCCCGCTGGCGTTCAATCCTTCCTCTTGCGCACTTCGATCCTCGATCGCCTTTCCGGGCCGCTTTGCGATGCCGTGGTACGCGACCCGCATGCGCCCGGCCATGAAACGCTGGCGGGGCTGGAGCGTGCCAATCTTTTTCTCGTTCCCCTGGATGAAGAACGGCGTTGGTACCGCTATCACCACCTCTTTGCCGACCTGCTGCGCCAGCGTCTCGGGCAGCAGGCGCCGGCGCTGGGGGCGGAACTGCATTCCCGGGCTAGCGCATGGTATGAAGCGCACAATTTTGTCGATGAGGCCATCGAGCACGCCCTGCGCGCCGGGGACTTCGTCCATGCCGCCCGACAAATCGAACGCATCGCCGAAGCAGTTTGGATGAGCAGCATCGATACCCGGTTACGGCGTTGGCTGGGCCGTCTGCCGCTTGAACTCGTGGCCACGAGACCGCAATTGGGCATCTTTCATGCCTGGTACCTTCTGGCTGCCGGCAAACAGGCGGAAGCGGATGAGATGCTTGACCGGGTCGCAGCAGCGCTTGAAGCGGACGGCAGCCAGAACTCCGTGCCGGGGCCGGATGCCATGCGAGGCCGGCTGGCCGTCCTCCGGGCCTTTTCGGGCTTTTATCGCGGCGACGGATCGGCGATCATACATCATGCCGGATTTGCCCTGGCCAACCTGCCGAAGGACGATCTGGCGTGGCGGAGCACGGCGGCCCATCTCCTGGGCGACGCCTACGACTTCAGCGGCCAGATGGCCAAAGCCTATGCTGCCCGGTTGGATGCGGTGGCCGCGAGCCGGGCTTCGGGCAATGCCGTGCAGATCCTCATCGCCAATCTGAAGCTGGCCATCGTTCTCCAACACATGGGGCAACTGTCCCAGGTTGTTGAGATCTGCCGGGAGCAGTTCGATTTTGCCAAGGCCAACGGCATGGCGCATACGGTGATCGGGGGCTGGCTGCTGGCCATCTGGGGCGAGGCCCTGGCCGAACTGAATCGACTGCCGGACGCGCTGGCGAAAGCGGAAGCAGGCGTTGCCCTGGCCGAGGCGGGGGGCGACGTGGCCATGCTGGGCTGGAGCTATCTCTGCTTGATCCGCGTGCGCTTTGCCATGGGTGATTGGAGGGGCGCCACAGCAATTGTCCAGAAGGTGGAGGATCTGGCGCGACAGGCGTTCGTGCCGCCCTGGATCATGGACCTGAGCGCCGCGTGGCAGGCGAGAATCTGGCTGGTGCAGGAAAAGTTGGAACGGGTCGAGCGCTGGGCAGAGACCCGGGGCGTGCATGCCCAACGGATTGCCGATTACGGACACGAGCCGGAAAATCTCATCTTCGCGCGGCTCTTCGTTGCCCGGGGCCGGGTAGCGGAGGCCATGCCCCTATTGCAGCGGCAACTTGACGCGGCGGAAGGCAGCAGTCGCACGCTCAGAGCGATTGAGATACTGTGCCTTCAGGCTCTGGCCTTGAAGAAGACCGACAACTCAGACGGGGCCTTGGCGACGCTGGCCCGAGCGCTGGCCCTGGCTGAGGCCGGTGACTGCCGGCAGCTCTTCCTGGATGAGGGGCCACCCATGACCGCGCTGCTGCAGCGGGCGGTCGCCCGGCGAATCCGGCCCGATTTTGCGCGTCGGCTCCTGGCCGCGGTTCCGGCGACAGCGGAGGGGGATGGGGTCGCCGCGGCGCCATCGGCGCGCCCGCCCGGCTTGATCGAGCCGCTGAGCGAGCGAGAACTCGAGGTGCTCTCCCTAATCGCTGAAGGTCACTCCAATCAGGAAATCGGCCGGCACCTCTTCATCGCCCTGGACACGGTTAAAGGGCACAACCGCCGGATCTTCGGCAAGCTGCAGGTACGGCGGCGTACGGAGGCCGTGGCCCGCGCGCGCCTGCTGGGCTTGCTGTAGCCGCCAACGTAGCTCGAGCCTGTCGAAGTAGGTGCGGTTTCCAACCGCACGGGCTCCATCTACCTCTGGTGTTTCTGGAAGATCGTGCGGTTGGTTGAAGGTTAACGAAATAATCTGGCAATACCGTAGGTGCGGTTTCC
>CAYZLP010000820.1:0-2925 GCA_964478635.1 uncultured Caldilineaceae bacterium | reverse complement strand
GAGCCGACTTCGATCTTCTCCTCAACCAATTCCACCTCGCCCTTGCGTAACTTCAGGAGGGTCACCATATCACCCAGAGACATTTCTTCCGCGATCATCTTTGCCATCAGGTCGGCCTGGTTGATGGCGACGTCAACGCCCAGCTCCTGATTGAAGAGCCAGTCATTTTTGGGATTATTGACTCGAGCAATGATCCGCGGCACGCCAAATTCAAAGCGAGCCAGGCTGGTGGCGACGAGATTGGTTTCGTCGTTGCCCGTTACGGCTGCAAGCACGTCGGCTCGCCGAATGCCCGACTGCTCCAGCCGCTCGGGGTCGGTCCCATCACCGGCGTGGATGCATTCTGCAGGCAGTTCCCGGTGGAGTTTGACCAGGACATCATCGCGCAGGTCGATGACGCGCACGGTGTGCCCTTCGTCCAGCAGCAGTTGCGCAAGATGCGAGCCGACTTTGCCGCCGCCTACGATCAAGACAAACATGAGCGTTCTCCTTATTGAGTGTCGTCACGTTGTGGCTGTATCAGGCTGATTACCTGGGGCATCAACGCGTCCGGCACGCTCAGATAGGCGATGTCGCCAGCGCGTAGCTGTTCGTCATGGCTGGGTACGAACGCATGCCCGTTGCGCTTAACGGCGCAGACCGCGGCCGCGCCGTCCAGAATCTTGTCGACGCGCAGAGCATACCACTGGGGCGGCACGCGAATGCTCAGCAGCTTGACTTCGCCGTAGCCGATCTGCTCCATATCGATCACGCCGGGATGCAGCAGTAGCTGTTCGATGCGCCATGCCCCCCAAGACGAAGAGGCCACCGTCTGGAAGCCGAGGCGTTCGTAGACTTCTCGACGGCGCGGATTGTAGACTCTCGCCACCACCCGCCTTACATTGAAGTAGTCACGCGCCACCTTGGCCGCCACGATGTTGGCATTGTCACTGGCCGTCGTCGCAGCGAAGGCGTCTGCATGACGGATGCCCGCCCGGTCCAGCGTCTCCCGGTCGAAGCAAAAGCCATGAACCGTACGACCACCGAAATCACGTCCCAAACGGCCAAATGCCGCGGGAATCATATCAACGATGGTGACCGCATGCCCTTCACGATCTAGCGAGCAGGCCAACTCCGAGCCCACACGTCCACACCCCACGACAAGAATGTTCATGTCCCGTCCCCCTGCAAAAGAAAAACCCACCCCCTTGGGGCGGGCCAGCAGCCGTACAATAACCGTTGAACCGGCTTGAGTGATATCGTACTTAACTCTCCTGAGGGGCCTGCTTCACATGCGTTGACATCGCCGCTTCCGTCCCAATCCCCATTCGTCCCGGGCTTCGCACCGGACATCATCGCGCCAATCCAATCATTGAGCATAGCACAGCGTTGTGCGCTGTCAAGATCCACAGGCGCGAATTTCTGCCGCGTGTCTGAACGGATTTGACGATCGCCCTGCTCATGCACTACACTGCGCCGAATTTGGGGAGTAGCCTATCGATCTTCTTGCATCGACGCGACCAATCGTCAAGACAAGACGCTCACTGCGTCTTCGGTTGGCCGGCAGTGGTGGAACGCTGAAGGCGAGACCAACGGATTATGCCGTGGGGATCGCCTTTTTTGTTTCCCTACCGTTTGCCATCAGGAGAGAACGCTCATGACGATTGGCTTGCTTCTCGAAGAGATTCGTCTATGGATCGAACAGGTAATTTTGACGTTTGGTTACGTTGGAATCGGCCTGGCCATGTTTGTAGAGAATCTATTTCCACCCATCCCTTCAGAAGTGGTTCTACTTTTTTCGGGCTCCCTTGCATCCCAGGGATCCCTCTCCGTTGTCGGGATTCTCATAGCCAGCACCCTGGGTTCCTTGGGTGGAGCGCTCGTTATCTACGCCGTGGGCGTTTGGAGCGACGAGCGACTCATCCGTAGATTCGTCGCCCGGTACGGCCAATATCTGTTGCTGGATGAACAGGAATTGGATCGGGCGTTGCTCGGTTTTGACCGCTACGGTCCGACCTTCGTGCTCACCGCGCGGATCGTGCCCGTCATTCGCAGCCTGATTTCCTTGCCCGCGGGGATGAGCCGCATGGACATGCGCAGATTTTTGCTCTTCACCACCCTGGGCACATCGGTCTGGAACGCATTCCTGTGCGGCCTTGGCTTCGTTCTTGGCAACAACTGGGGGCGGATGCTTTCGTTCTTCGATCACTATGAACACTTTGTGTTGGGCCTAAGCGTTGCACTGGCCGTTGCATTCATCATTTGGAAGGTGCGGCAGCGTCGCCTGCGCGCAGCCAGGTCTGCTGCGTCCCTTTAGCGCGCTCCTTTGGAGCAATACCAAGTCCAGGAGCGCAGATTATCATCAGTTGGTGGCGGGAGCGTCTGGGCACCTCCACGGTGTTGCCGCGCCCCGGCAAACAACGATTGCATGCAACGGGTGGCGGCTCGTCCTTTTTAGGCCACTTGACATAGTACCCCAGCCGCCTTAAAATCCGCTCCATATTGTGCGCCGTGTTTGGAAAGTGCCAAACTTGCCGCTAGACAAAGCAACGGCCAGTTTTCGGATAGTCCGCCATCTGTCGCAACCATGCGCGGCAGATGAGAGAACAGGATCACCTGGTTCCCCGTATACTCTAGAGGACCGCCCTGCAGAAGGGGCCCAAGCTCAGCAGCATGCGCACGCCACGCTGCGACTATTTTCAAAGGAGCTACGCATGGCTTTCAACGATCAACGACGGGCTGAATTCTTGTCGCGAGCCGAAGGTGCGGATGCCGCCGAAGTGCTGGGGACAACCGCGACCTATGGCGTCTCCCTGGCGCCGGTCGACGTCGCACCAGGTCAGCAGTACTGGCGCGTCATCGGCGTCCATCACCTGACGCCGGCTGAAAACCAGGGCAAGCACGCGGTCTATGTGGACGTCGTCGACGCCGACGGCAACCGGGTAC
>CAYZLP010000819.1:0-2925 GCA_964478635.1 uncultured Caldilineaceae bacterium | reverse complement strand
AGCTGGGCTGCGCTGCGGATCTCGGTTGCATCGCCCACGGGCGTCCCGGTTGCGTGACACTCAAGCAGCGAGATCTCCTCCGGCCCGAAGCCAGCCATGGCATAGGCCGTGCGCATGGCCCGGACCTGGCCCGCCTCCGACGGCGAGAGAAAGCCGCCGGCCGTGCCGTCGTTGGAGAGGCCGATGCCCCGGATCACGCCCAGAATTTCGTCGCCGGCCGCGATGGCATCGCTCAATCGCTTGAGCACGACGAAGGCTGCGCCTTCGGCCGGGACCAACCCGTCGGCGTCCGCCGAGAACGGGCGACTCTGACCGCGCTTGCTCATGGCCTGGAGCGCGCAGAAGCCGATGTGGATGAACAGATCGTCGGTACGATTGACCGCGCCCGCGACCATGATGTCTGCCCGCCGATCCTGGAGGCGATCGCAAGCTAGCTTGATGGCGTAGAGAGAAGAGGCACAGGCCGAATCCAGGGAAAAGGCCTCACCGCCCAGATTCAGCGCTTGGGCCGCGAGATGGGCGGGCAGGCCCGACGAAAAGCGGTTGCGCGCATCCGCCGCGTCCGCCACGGGATTGGGCAGGGCCGGGCCGCCCAGCTCGGCCTGGCGGGCGAACCAGGTCGATTCGGCATATTCCACCTGACCAAAGGTCGGGTAGGAGAGATTGCCCAAGACCAGTCCCACCGGCGTGGACTCGACCGGTTGGGGCGCAGCCATGCCCGCGCTCTGCAACGCCTCGCGCACGCCGTGGAGCACCCAGAGGAAAAGGGGATCCAGCGTGGCCAGGGAGTCAGGCGGCAGGGTGAAGCCCGTCGGGTCAAAACGCGCGCGGAAGCCGCGCACGTAGCCGCCCCGATCCGACCACGCCCGATCCTGGGTTTTGCCTTGCGGATCGGTGAGAATCGAGTTCTTATCCAGACGCCAGTAACCGTCCTCGACGGACGTGAGCAGATCACGGCCGGAAAGAACGGCTTCCCAGAGTTCGTCGGGGCTCAGCGCGCCCGGCAGGACGCACGACTGACCGACGATGGCAATTGGCTCAAAGGGCATCTAGGCAGCGCCTCCCGCGGTCGACGGCTCACTCGATGCGTACATCTCCAGGCCCTGGATTTCGGCCACAACCTGACCGGTGCTGTCGTCGATGAACCAAAGATCGGCACGCGTGCCCGACTGGCCGATGAGCCGCCCTTGCAGGATGCAGCGCACCGTCCCTGCTGGGACGAAGCCGGGACGATGCAGCACGAAGCGCTCTAGCGCCGTGGGCAGCGTCAGCTTTTTGAGCTGGGCAAGTCCCCACATGCGGGCCAGCTGCAGGCCGCCGTCGATCAGGGCCGGGTCCATGGCCCAAGGGCCGGCCGGCCAGCCCAGGCTGGGCGAGGTCAACAGGCTGGCTTCTGCCCCCGACGCGCCGATCTGATCGACGGTTTGCAGGGCAGCAAAGTCGGGGCCATGGAAGAGCTGGTTGCCGTAAAGATCGGCGCCCCGCCAGCCTGCAGCCTGCCAGTCAGCCGGCACTTGGGGTGCGGGTGTGGCCTGGTATTGGCCCTGCTCGATAAACTGGGCGGCAAAGCGCGGAACGCCCGCAGCGTCATAGAGCATGGCCTGGAGCGTAGCAGGCGTCTTGGCGTCCGGTTTGAGTTCGATGCGGAAGCGGTGGGCAGCCGTCTCGAAGTAAGACAGCGGTACGCCCTTCAGAACCCGAAGTTTGTGCATTTCCGGCGGAGCGACCCCACCCAGCACTGTATTGGCTGCCCGCAGGAACCACTCCTGTACGGTCACCAACGGCAATACGACCTGGCCGTTGATCGCATGGCTGCGCAGATAGGGATGGGTCTGGGCGCTGACCACGACGTCAAAGTTCGCCGGCTTGATGCCCGGGCCCTGGCCTGGATTGATGAGGGGCGCGTGCTCGGGCATGCCGCCGATAACCACGTCGACCTCGCCGGGCGCGGCCTGCTGCACCTCGATGACAAAGCTCTGCGCACCCTCCTCCAGACCGATAAGTTTGACGCCCATCTCCTCAAACTTGACCTTGAGAACGGGCGTCACCATGCCGCCTTCCCAGGGACCCCAACCGATGGATTTGACGACGCAGTTGTCACGGCGGTGAGCTTCAGCCAGGGCAACCCGATTGAGCACCTCATTGGCCATGGCGTAGTCGGCCTGGCCGGCGTTGCCCGTCCGTCCGGCAACCGATGAAAAGAGCGTAATCATGGTCAAAGGATCGGCAGCAGTCGCCTGGAGCAGCACGTCCAAGCCGCCTACCTTGGTACCGAAAACCCGCTGAAAATCCTCGGGCGTCTTTTCGGCCAGGCGCTTGTCGGCGAGCACGCCCGCGCCGTGCACGATGCTCGTGATTGGTCCCCAGATGCCGCGCACGCTCTCCAGCGCGGCGGCTGTGGATGCGGCGTCGGTCACGTCGCACGGAATGTACCGGGCGTCACCGCCTGCAGCCTGGATCGCGGCAAGGGTAGCCCTGATTTCCCGAGTGGCCAGCACCTTCCCGGCCATGGCGCCCAGATCTCGCGGCGTGAGCTTTTCCCCCCGGGCCTGGGCATCCAAGAGCAGCGCCCGCTTGATGGCGGCATCGTCAGGCGCATCCCGCAGGAAGGCCGGCTCTTCCTGGAGGGGAGAGCGACCCAGCAGGGCCAGACGGGCGCCGGTTCGGCGGGCCAGCTCGATAACCGTGGCCGCGGTTACGCCCCGGGCACCGCCCGACACGACGACAACCGATCGACCGTCCACACAGGGCTGTCCGCCCACAGGTTCGCGCAGCGTCGAGGCAAAACCCAACCGTTCGCCCGTTGCCGGCAGGCCGATTTCCAAATCGGCGCCGCCGGTCAGCAATTCGACCGCCAGCCGCTCGGCAACCGCCTGGGCCGGTGCGCCGGCCGTTCCGCCGATGTCGATGCTGCGTACGGTGGCC
>CAYZLP010000818.1:0-2930 GCA_964478635.1 uncultured Caldilineaceae bacterium | reverse complement strand
CTGCCCCGGCATCACGCGCACGGATCGCATTACCGAGCTATCCCAACAGGCCGCGCAGCGCGATGGCATCACGCTGGATGAAGCGTACGCCCAGCGGGCGGCCTCCGTGCCTATGGGACGTTTGGGTGATCCAATGGAGTTCGGGGCGGCCGTCACCTTCCTGTGCAGCAAACAGGCTGCCTTCATCTCAGGCATCGCCCTACCCGTGGACGGTGGCTTCCTGGCCGGGCTGCCATAGCATGGGGAGTCCTGTTTTCCAAGTCCAGAGTGAACTCTACATTCATGCCGCGCGGGGCGCCGTCTGGCAGGCGTTCAC
The DNA here is from genome assembly GCA_964478635.1 of uncultured Caldilineaceae bacterium. Taxonomy (GTDB): domain Bacteria; phylum Chloroflexota; class Anaerolineae; order Caldilineales; family Caldilineaceae; genus JAGRCP01. The sequence continues at coordinate 2,614 of CAYZLP010000818.1, read as the reverse complement.
GCGCCTCGCAGATTGGCCCCGTTGGAACTCTGAGATTCTGGCTGCCGGCTGGCTGGAAGGAAAGCCCTGGCAGGAAGGTTCTATCTTCGAATTGCGCCACCGCAGCCTCTTCAACGCTGTCACGACGACCCAGGCGGTCTTACGCATGGTCGCGCCCGAGTCAACCGCCGTCTGGGAGAGCAACGCCGGCGGCATGCAGGTGGTCCACACGGTCAACCTGCGCGATGATCTGGGCGGCTGCCGCTTGAGCGCGCGCCACGCCTACCACGGTGCGCCCGCCTACGGTCTGCGTCTGCTAGCCGGTCGGCAACAAGCCAAACTAGACCACGCCATGCGCGAATTGAAGGAATACACCGAAGGATTACCACGCACGTAGAGACGTTGCAATGCAACGTCTCTACCGGATGGCGCGCAGGTAGGCGCGGAGGGATTGCCAACGACGCATGGCGCGGTCGACTGCAACCGAACGGTCATCTGTCATACCATAGCGCGCATCGGCAACATCTTCACTGAGCGCCACCACCTCCCGGGCAGCGCGGCGCCTTGTGTCCTGGGCTTCGGCAGCTTCTTGTAGAATGAACGCGCCCAGCCCGCGGCCGTACTCCAGCACGGTCTCGTCGTCGGCAATCGGTCGTCCGGCGCGTCTGCCCCACTGCAGCGTCGATTGCCAGGGATCCTGACTGCGCCGCGCAATTTGACGGACAAGCGCGCCAACCCCCCAGATCAGCAAGCCGAGCGGCAACAACCAGAAGAGCATTTGCCAGTTCCAATCTACGCGCGCGGTCGGGCTTTCCTCAAGTTCGGGCTCTGCAATTGGCGGACTTGCGCCCCCCAACTCCAGACGCTCTTCCGGTCGCACCAATTCAGGCCGCCCGCCGGTGGGCTCGAACGGAATCCAGCCATAGTCAGGAAAATACACCTCGGGCCAGGAGTGGGCCTCGGCTTCCGTCACCACAAAGGTCATGTCCCGGGGATCCCAGTTGCCGACGGCGAAGCCCGTTGCGAAGCGTGTGGGCAAACCGGCCAGGCGCGCCAGCACGACGAAGGCGGTGGCGTAGTAATCGCAATACCCGCGCTGCAGCTCAAAGAGGAAATAATCCGTTATGTCAACAATTTCCTCCGGCGGTAGGGGAACGCTCAGATCATATTCGTACCCCCGAAGATACTGCTCGATTGCCCGGGCTTTGGCATAAGGACCCGGGAGCCCATCGGTCAGCTCTGCCGCCAGGGCCCGGGTGCGCGGCGTGACCGTATCCGGCAGGGCTAGATGCATGGCAAAGGCGTCCGGCAGCGGGTTCGGATCGCCCCAACCGGAAGCCTGGGCCAGGCTCTTTTCGCTCACCGCCGGCGTCTGGGAGACGACAGTATACGTTCGGGCCGGGGCGGAAAGCAGGGCCAGATCGTCCGGCCCACGGAAGGCGGCCCGGTAGGCGATGCTCGGCTCCACAGGCTCGCCCGCGGCATAGAGCACCCGGGCATTGAAGGTCAGGAAGACGTTTTGCACGAGGGTTTTGCGCGCGGCGCCGGCCTCATCGATCACCGGTTTGTTGGCCCTGCCTTCCCGATAGATGAGCCCGTCCGGATTATCCCAGCCCCGGCCATCATAGTCGGAGAAGGTGCCACTGCGCATGTAGTGGCCCGGGGGCGGGGTGTCCGGTCCGGCGGCCTCGCTGGTGCGAATGCGCATAATTTCCCGGTCGCGGGTGTCGTCGCCTGCCGTGACGAGAAATTCGTTGGGCAGACCGCCGGAGACTCCGCCGCCAAAGATGCCGCCGCCGGCCCGCACGTCGGGGAACATGCGCTTGGTCACCTGCTCCAGCCGGTCGTTGAGGGGCTCCATGCGTTGATAGTACCACCACGCCAGTCGCTGGCTGCCGACGCTCGGCGTAACAGCCGCCAGGGCCAGCAACAGGATGCTAATCCCGACCACGGCCCACAGGCGCTCCAGCAGCACCAGGGGGTTATAGTCGAATCCCCGGTCTTCCCAGCGCCGGCGCAATGCCACCTGGTCCAGCACCAAGTAGAGGAAGAGGGCCGCAGCCAGCGCGCCGACGAGAACCAGGCGCCCCCGTGTCGTATAGAGCAAGATGAAGAAGAGCAGCCCCAAAGAGGGCATGGCGGCGACGAGCCCCTGCTGCAGCCGCCGGGTCAGCCACGCCGTCACCAGACCGAGCAGCCAGAAAGCCAGCCCCACCAGACCGAGCAGCACCAGGTTGTCCTGAGCTGCGCCGCCCGTCTGCACGCCGGTCCACCAGAGCATGTAACGCTCGCCCAGGCGGCCGAGATCGGCGACGATGCCTTCACCCACCTGGGACCATGCATTGTGGCGCGCCGCCTCCCACAGTTGCCGGAGCGTGGGCAGCCAGCGCTGCACCAGTTGTGTGAGCACGAGCGCGCCCAAGGTGAGGTGGAGCAGCGTGGCCAGAAGCGTCTGCGCCGCTTGAACCCACCAGTGGGCGCGCGGTGCGTCCAGGCGGCGCACGCGCCAGCCGAAAATGAGCCAGGCGAGCAGAACCGCCACCGGCGCAATGATCTCCAGGTTGTACTGACTCACGGGCAGGCCGCGCCGGCCGATCATGCGCAGACCGACGGCCGGGAAGATCGTTACGGCCAT
>CAYZLP010000817.1:0-2930 GCA_964478635.1 uncultured Caldilineaceae bacterium | reverse complement strand
AATCGAGAAGAATCAGCGCCGGATTATGCTGCAGCATAATCCGGCGCTGATTTATCATGGGCTTATTACTGAGGCGGCGTGGGTCGATATTCGGTCACTTCATCGGTGATGTACACGCCCTGCAGCAGATCGCTGAAACCGGAGAAGTAGGGCCAGTGCCAGGCTGAAACGCCGTTGGCATCCGGCTCCAGGGCCTCGCCCGCCAGATAGGGCTTGATCAGATCGCCAGGCGTCTGGTGGTAGACGAAGACACCGCCCACATCCTCCACCAGGATCTGTTCCGCATCCTGGAACATCTGGACACGCTCGGCCGCATCGCCCGTGAAGCTGGCCGCTTCCTGCACCAGGGCATCATAGTCGGCGTTGCTCCAGGTGTGGCGACCGCCTGAGACAAAAACACCCAACATGTTGCTCGGATCGAGGTAGTCCATGCCATAGGAAATCAGGCTGAACTGAACGCCTGTCGGTTCGGCATTCAATTCGTCCATGTAGGTCCGGAAGTCCATGTTGGAGACCTCAACGTTGATGCCCAGGTTCTCGGTCAAGGCAGCGGCATACGCCTGGGCGACGGCAATCGGCGCCGGGCCTTCGGCACGCAGCTTCAGTGTCAGGTCCGGGAAGCCCTCACCATCGGGGTAGCCCGCTTCGGCCAGCAGCGCTTTGGCCTGCTCCAAGTCATAGGGATAGATCTCGGCATAGGCTTCCGAGTTGGACGCAGGGAAACCAGGAGCCAGGAAGGAGTAGGCCGGAACGCCTTGCAGTCTCAGCACGGTCTCAATGATGGGATCGCGATCCATGGCAAGTGCAAAAGCCTGCCGCACCCGCAGATCGTCGAAAGGCGGCTGGGAATCATCGAAGAAGAAGTAATAGGTGCGGAAATCACCATAGTGGGGATGATACTGTTCGGACAGTTCCGGGTCCGCGTCGATCAAGGCCAGATCGGCCGGTGACAGGGTACCGCTGCCCCAGACGAAGTCGATTTCATTGGATTCGTAGGCGGGCAGCAGTTGGTTGGCCTCGCCGATGTATTTGACGATGACCTTTTCAATCAGGGGCACGTTGGTGCCGGTGTAGTCCGGGTTGATCTCGTAGACGACCTGGCGCTGATTGTCGAATTCGACCAGACGATAGGGTCCGGCCGAGACTGAAGTCTCCGGGTCGGAGTTGTAGAGGCCGCCGTGCTCTTCCAGGGCCGCTTTCTGGAAAGTCGTGGAATAAGTCAGCATGGCCGGGAGGAAGGGCGCAGGTGTTTCCGTGGTGAATTGCAGCGTGTGGTCGTCTACCGCCTGGACGCCGATCTCCTCAACGGGAACCTCGCCATTCACGGCTTCGGTCCAGTTGTCGATGATGCCCTGGAAGTACCAGGCAAAATCCCACGCGTGGTCCGGGCTGGCGCCGTACTGGAAGGTTGCCAGGTAGTCGGCTGCGGTGACAGGCGTGCCGTCATTCCACATCAGGTTCGGATCGAGATTGAAGGTCCAGACCAGGCCGCTCTCATCCACCGACCAGTCTGTGGCTGCGCCGGGCTGAACCTCGAAATTCTTGTCCAAGCGGACCAGCGAATCGGAGAGAATGTCGGTAATGGCGTCGGCCCGGGAGTAAACGGCCTCGTAGAAGTCGAGGGTGCGCAGGCCGCGCCAGCCGCTGAAGGGATAGACCAGCACCTGCTGGTCCAGGGGCGCGGCGTCGGCCGGCAGTTCCACCCCCAGGGAGTTGACGACAGGCGCGCCGGCCGGGGCCGCGGCTTCGCCGCTGTCGGCGGGCGCTTCGGCCGCAGGCGCGGCGCCCGGCGCACAGGCCTGGACGAGCAGGGCCAGCACCAGCACCAGGCCCAGCAGGGTCATGCGATGGAGAGATCGAAGTCGGGTCACGCGAATTCCTCCTTGGAAATCCATAGGTTTGCTGTGGAAATGGGTCGGTTCGTGGTCAAACCGTGTTTGACAACGGAATCATAACCAGCATGGGGGATTTGCGCAAGTGCTTTGAAAGGGTTTGCCGGCGCGCCGTGCACCCGATGGAAACCAACGGCTTGACACACCGTAGCTTACAACGTACAATTGTACGCATGGACATCGTTGCCGATACGAACACCTTTCTGGCGGTCGCCTTGCGCGAACCCGAAAAAGCGTCCATCATCCGGCTCACGGTGGGGTGCAATCTGATTGCGCCGAGCGTGCTGCCCAATGAGATCGGCAACGCGTTGACGGCCATGTTGAAGAAAGGCGTGCTGCTGCCCGCTGAGGTGGCGCTGGCCTGGGATGCTGTCCAGCAGATCCCCGTCGACCTCCGGCCGGTTGATTTCAAAGCGGCGCTGGCCATTGCCGTAAGCGCCAGTCTGTATGCTTATGACGCCTATTTTCTGGAGTGCGCCCGGCGCTTGCAGTGCCCGTTGCTAACGCTCGATCGCAACATGCAGCGGGTTGCGTTGGAAATGGGCATTTCGATTCTGGAGTAAAACCATGCGCGTCTATACCTACTCGGAAGCGCGGCGGCGCTTTGCCGAAGTGCTCAACATCGCCCGCACCGAAGATGTGATCATCAAGCGTCGGGGAGGAGAAACGTTTACGCTCTCCTACCGCCAGACTGCGGCATCGCCCTTTGACGTACCGGGCATTCAGACTCAGGCGTCGACGCAGGACATTCTGGATGCCATCCAGACGTCGCGGGCCGGAGTTGGGTCTGACGAGTAGCTCTGCGTCAAAATGCGCCCGGCGTACGCGTATCCAGACCCTTCCCCATCCCGCCATTCGCACGTGGGCGTGCTCACTGGACGAAGAGTGCGAACGCCCGTCCAGACCGGCTGTTCTGCGCTGGCGGATGGCGTATTGCACGATGCCTCGTCCGGCCAGAAGTTCGACTTTTGGCAAAAGTCGAACTTCTTCCACGCGCTTTGGGGGGGCTCCCGCCCCCCTTGCCCCCCCCGGCGGACG
>CAYZLP010000816.1:0-2931 GCA_964478635.1 uncultured Caldilineaceae bacterium | reverse complement strand
GTCCTGGCCAGATCGGCCTGGGCCTGCGCCAGTTGGGCCTCGGTGCTCTCCACTTCCGCCGTCCACAACTCACGGGCCTGCTCTTCATTGACCTGGGTGCTCTCCTGGGTTTCCAGCAGCCACTGATCGGGATTTTCGGTCAGGCGGCTGAGCTTCTCCGTTTCGTCCAGAACTCGATTCTGGGCGGCCGCCCGCTCCCGGCGTATGTCGGGGCCGGTGAGATTTAGCTCGTCCTGCGTCTGGCGAAACTGCTGGTAACCCAAGGCTTGGTAATGGAAGCTGCCCAATTCCGTCACGAGCGCCACCACCGAAAGACCCATCACGACCAGCGTGCCGAAGATCAGCGCGAGGTCGCTGAGACGTCGCCGCGATCCCGGTTCCCGGCCCTCATCGTCTCGAGCCAGACGGCGGAGCCGCCAGCTGTCGTAAAGAATGTAGCCACCGATGAAGAGGCTGATCACGCTCGTGGAGACGGCCGGATAGCCGTTTCTGGCCGGTGAAAAATTGAGCAGGATACTCAACAGCGCCACGAACCAGAGAAGGCCAAAATTCCAGCGCGCATCGCGGGCATAGATGCGGAAACGCGCGGGCTGGACCACGAGCCAGTAGACCAACGGCAGCGCCACGCCCAGTTCGATGACGTTCCAGAAATCGGCAAAGGTATAGGGCAGGAAGGGAATGGTCAGCGCCAGCCAATCGCTCCAGAAGATGGCCACAAACAGCAAGAGTCCCTGGAGCAGCAGCGTACCGGTGAAGACCAGCCCCCACCCTCGACAGAGGAAATTAACGCCCAGATGGGTTTCCGCCAGATCTGCAGTTCCATGGGTACGGGCCTCAATCTGCTCTTCTATGTGATGATAGCCCTGGGTCAAGCCGTCAATCTCCAGGCGGATCCGGTCTGTGGCCAGCGCCAGGACGGAGAAAATGTCGATGGACTCCCGGCAGAAGCGGCGGGTCGAATAGGTCGTGCGCTCCAGTTCTGACCAGGGAACCTGCGTGCTGACGGAGCCCGATGTGTGCAGAATCCCCGCTTCGTCGACCTGAATGCGCTCCGTGTTGCTTTGCTGGAGCGAGAGCAGCGGCACCCGGCGGACGAAGTAGGCGCCCACGGCCGCATAGAGCAAGACAAAGAGAAGCACGGCAAAGAGAACGGCGAAAAAGAGCAGGGCCGGCGTGGGGCTTACGTTGAGCGTGATACCCTGGCTAACGCTTTGATCCAGCGTGAAGTTCATCCGTTCCAGCTTGGATGCATCCAGAATCAGGCTCGATTGAAGGTCGATTTGGGGCTGAATTTCGATGTTGATGAGCGAAAGCAGGCCAATGAGCACGGCGAAGCTGATGACGGCCGCGCGCTGGTAGAAGAGGGAGACCGGATGGACGTAGCGCGTGGCGTAGGTACGCGCGGCCACCGTTTCCTGAAGTGCGCCAATGGCCGCTTTATCTGCTGCGGGCAGCGTGCTCGATTCGTCGATATGTTCCAGGCGATGGAGCATCTGGGTCACGCGGATCTCGTTGCCGGTCTCCTGCCAGCCATTGAGCGCGGCCGTATATTCGGCAACGGCCGGCCCGGGCGCCCCTTCCCTTTCGGCGATATAGCCCAGCCGGTTGTGGCATTGGGCGCTTCGGGTGCGTTCCCCCACTTGCTCAAAGACGGCCAGCGCCGGAACAATCAAAGCCTTGGCGTCTTCCATCCGGCCTTGGGCCAGGTACGCTTCGGCCAGCTTGAGCTCTACCTGGGCCCGGGGAAAGGTATTTTCCGCATAGGCGCTTAGCAGCGGCTCCAGATAGGTCACAGCCCGTCCTGGATCGTTCAGAATCCAGTAGAGTCGCCCCAGGGTTTCACGCGTCCGGTTGACGCCGCTCACGTTGCCCAAGCGCGCGTACTCGTGTTCCGCCCGTTCGAGCCAGACAATGGCGTCGGCAAAGAGGCGGGCGATCACCCAGTCCAACCCCTGGCCGAAGCGGAAGAGGTTGGGCAAGGGCCAGTGGATGCGCAGCTTCGCCAACAGATAGAGAATCAGCGGGAGGCGGACCAGGAGCGCGCCCACGGAGAGCGCGCCGTGACGCCCCGTGTACTCTTCCATGATGGGGTCGTACTCGCCCATTGCGCTGGCGGCAATGTCGAGGTATGCGCCACCCATCTGGACCATGGTCTCGGCCACCTCGGCCTCATTCCCCTCATGCTCGAATGCAGCCAGGCCATCCTCAAAGTCGGCCAGGCCATCGATCCATTCCCCTTGCGCCACATGCACGGCTCCCGCGGCACGGGCGACCCGGGCTTGCAGATCGGGCGCAAGATCGGCTTGCGTCTCCAGCTCGGTCAGGATGGCATAGGCGGCATTCTCGTTGCCCTGAAGATGGTGAAACCACCCCTCCGCATATTCGACGTAGGCGAAATACTCGGGGGGAATCTGTCCCTGCAGCTCCTGCAAAACCACCACGTATTGACGGGCCGAGACAAGCTGCCGGCCGTCTTCCGCTTCCTGAAAGTAGCGGCCCAGGAGTGCGGCGCCGGCGGCCGGATCGGCCAAAAAGGTGTGATAGAGTTCCGCCTGCCGGAGGCGCTCCAGTCGGGCCGGATTGCGCGGCGGATCGTTGGCAAGGCGATCGTGGAAATGATCGGCCAGGCGTGCATTGACCGCCCGGTATTCTTCCGGCGTCTGCTGCCACTCGACCAGGAAACGGCGGCGCACGTCCTCGCTGATCGTATAGCGGTCCGACTCCCACGGATAAACGAACGAGAAGTCGTTGATCCGGGCCAGAACCTCTTCCTCACGCCCGTCGTCCTTCTGGCGCAAGACGCTCACCAGATCGGCATCGAGCCAGCGGGGCACGGCGCACAGCGCCAGGAGGCGATACATGGTCGGCCGGGCCGTGCGCAATTCGGCCAATAGCGTTTCCGAGTGGGGTTCGCCTTGGCCGGCATCCACA
>CAYZLP010000815.1:0-2936 GCA_964478635.1 uncultured Caldilineaceae bacterium | reverse complement strand
GCCATGTCCGATCCCGAAATTGTGGCTGCGTTTGAAGCCGAATGGGGATTGGACAAACCGCTGCCCCAGCAATACATCACGTATGTGACCAACATGCTTCAGGGAGACTTGGGTCGCTCCATCAAGAGCCGTCGCCCTGTCATGGAGGATCTGCGCGCCTTTCTGCCCGCAACCATCGAGCTGGCCACGGCCGCGATTCTCTTCGGGGTGACACTGGGCATGATTCTGGGCCTGCTCTCCGCGCTGCGGCGCAACAGCTGGCTCGATCATACGGCCCGGGTTGTCTCGCTGGTGGGCGTGAGCATCCCCGTCTTCTGGCTTGCCCTGCTGGCGCTCTTCATATTCTACTCGCGTCTGGGCTGGGCCGCAGGTCCCGGTCGATTGGATGTGGGCCTGGAGCCGCCCACCCGTGTGACCGGCTTTTTCACGGTCGACGCGCTCCTGGCAGGTGACTGGTACGTCTTTCAGAACGCGCTCTCCCACCTCGTGTTGCCGGCGTTGGTCCTGGGCAGTTACACGGCGGGACTCATCACCCGGGTGACCCGCTCGGCCATGCTGGACGTCCTCGGCCAGGACTACATGCGTACGGCCCGGGCCAAGGGCCTGCCCACACGAACCAGTCTGCTGCGCCATGCCCTGCGCAATGCCATGATTCCGGTCATCACCGTTATCGGCTTTTCCTATGGCAACCTGCTGGCGGGCACGGTTCTGATCGAAAGCATCTTTGCCTGGCCCGGCATCGGCCAGTACGCCTACCGCGCCTCGACCTCGTTGGACTTCCCGGCCATCATGGGCGTCAGCATGCTCATTGCCCTGATTTTCATCATCACCAACCTGATCGTGGACGTGCTCTACTTCATCCTCGATCCCCGCCTGCGGGCTGCGTAGGGGGCTTCATGGCGACCTCTCCTGCAACGCTGACGGCGTCGGCCGCGCCCGAACTCCGGCCGAGCCCGGGGCGTCTGGCAACATTCAATCGCTTCCTGCGCAACAATCCGCTGGCATTGGCCGGTATCGTGATCTTTTCGCTCGCAGTGCTGATCAGCATTTTTGCACCCCAACTTGCTCCCTACGAGCCCCTGGAACAGGACATTGTCAACCGGCTGCAGGGACCGTCAGGCGCGCACTGGTTCGGCACGGATCAGCTGGGGCGGGACATCTTCAGTCGGGTGCTCTACGGCGGGCGCCTTTCCCTGCCTGCCGGCATCATGGTTGTCCTCGTCGCGGGCCTGATCGGCACCGTTCTGGGCGCGCTTTCCGGCTTCATCGGCGGCTGGTTTGACGAAGCCACCATGCGCCTGACCGAGGTCTTTCTGGCCTTTCCAACGATCATTCTGGCCATGGCCATCGCCGCCGCGCTGGGCCCCAGCCTGATCAACGCCATTGTGGCCATGGTCGTTGTCTGGTGGCCCAATTACGCCCGGGTTGTCCGCTCTCTGGTCATTGGCGTCAAGTCCCAGGAATATGTGGAGGCGGGCCGCGCGATCGGCGTGCCCACGAATCGTTTACTCTGGCGGACGGTGCTGCCCAACTGTCTCGCGCCGGCCATCGTGCTGGCCACGATCGATCTGGGCAACGCCATCCTCGTCTTTGCCGGCCTGAGCTTTCTGGGCCTGGGCCCCGAGCCCTCCTCGCCCGAGTGGGGCCGCATGGTGGCCGACGGAATCGAGTACTTCGACCAGTGGTGGATGTCGGCCTTCCCCGGCCTGGCCATCTTCCTGGTCGTCATTGCCTTCAACTTCATCGGCGACGGCATTCGCGACGCGCTGGACCCGCGTTTGCGCAAGGCCGGATAATTGATGGACCGCGGATGACATGGATTAGGCTGATTTCCACGGATCGAACTGGAAGGAAAGAATCTGTGGAAATCAGCCTAATCCGCGCAATCCGCGGTCTATGAAAAGGAGATTGAAATCTATGCCTGACTATCAGGGGCGTTTGGCGCGTGTGCAGTCAGAGATGGTAGAGACGGGGGTGGATCTGCTCTTTTTGCCTATTTCGGCCAATCTGCACTATTTGACCGGGATCGGGCGCGAGGAGCCAAATTTCGGGAATACCATGTATCCGGGCGAGTGGGTGACCGGCGCCTGGATTCCCCAAACGGGCGCGCCGGTGCTGACCCTGCCGCGTATGCTGGCCGAATTCCACATGGGCCACGTGAGCGGTTTCGACGTGCGCGTGCTGCCCGATGCCGACGATCCGCTCGTCTTGGCCGGCGATGTCTTGCGCCACTTCGGCATTGGGCCCGCCGCTCAGGTCGCGGTCGAAGATCGCGCTTGGGCCGAAACGCTCATCAACCTGCGCCGGCTTCTGCCGGAGGTCCAATTCAGCCCTGCCTCCGCCCTGATCATGCCGCTGCGGCGGATCAAGGACGAGGACGAAATTGCCATCATGCGCGAAGCGGGCGCGATTACTGAAGCCGCCTATGCCGCCACCCTGGGAACGCTCAAGCACGGCATGACCAATCTGGATCTCATCAGCGAGGTGAAGTATCAGCTCAAGAAGCACGGCGCGCTGACCGACTCGTTCGTCACCAGCTTCTACAACATGGGCGTCAACTATCCTTTCGACTTTTCAAACCGGGAGGAAGTGCTGCAGATTCCGCTGGAGCCGCCCGTCTCGATCTCCTTCGACTGCGGCGCGGCCTACAAGGGCTATTGCTACGACTTTGGCCGCTCCGTCTTCTTCGGCACGCCGGACGAGGAGTACAGGCGCTGCTATGAGCTGGTCATGGCGGCTCAGGCGGCGGGCATTGCTGCCCTGAAGGTCGGCAACAGCTGCGCGCAGGCCGACGCCGCGGCCCGAGCCGTCATCACCGACGGCGGCTATGGTCCCGCATTCCGCCATCGTCTGGGCCACGCCATCGGCATGGACGTTCATGAATCACCCTTCCTGACGGCCGAGGACGGGACGGTGCTGGAAGAGGGCATGTGCTT
>CAYZLP010000814.1:0-2946 GCA_964478635.1 uncultured Caldilineaceae bacterium | reverse complement strand
GCGGTCGCCGAAGGGTACAACGGCTATCGTTTTGTGTTGACGAAAAGGGAGATGGATGTGCTTGATGCAATTCGAGCCCAAACCATTGCCGACTTTGCCCAAGAGCTGTTCCGGCGTCTCGGCCAGAAGGAGGTGTCGGCCAAGCCTCACCTAATCAGCGCAAAGGCGCAGGTGCGCTACCACTGATCGCTTGCGACGCGTATGCGCCGTCGTGTCGTCAAACGTGCCATTGCCTTCGGTTGCGGACGGGTTCCCCGAAGTCAGCTATGGGTTCCAAATGGGGTAGATATCTGCAAACCTCTGGACCGACCGTAGCTTGCCCGACCAACACCGTTTCGTTACGAGATGGGCCGCTCCCCCGAGCGGCCCATCTCTCTTTCTCTACCCTGCATGGGCTCGCGCCCGGAATTCCTCTACATGAATCACCTGGCCGGTCGAGCGGGCTTCCTCGGCGGCAAAGGCCAGCAAGTGACTCTCCAATGCGACCCGTGCCGTAGTTAACGGTGGAATCTCGCCCCGCAACACGCGTACGAAATCGCGCATCAGGCCGTAATCGCCGCCGCCGTGACCCGCCCCGCCGGTGGGGATCGGGACTTCGATCCGCGCCCCGCCATGCTCATGAATGGTGATGGCCGATTCCGCGCCGAAGCGGGCCCGCAGCGTCGCACGGGTACCGTCGTAACGCATGGAGCGGTGCTCGTCATGGGAGTGGCCGTGCATGACGAGCACGATGCTGCTGCCGGCCTCCGTCTCCATGGAGACCACCTGATGATCCGGGACGTCGTTGTCACATCGATAGACGCAGCGACCGTATGGGCCCGTCTCCAGCGCGCGTCGTCGTCCCTCCAGGCTTTGATCGCTGCCCAGAACCGTGTAGGGCCACACGGCCGGGAAGCGGGGGTTGAAGGGCAGCTTGCCCCGTAGATGCCGGTGCTCGAGGTAGATGCCAATGGCCGAATACTGGCACTCTGCTTCGATGGGACAGCCATCGGTACAGCGTGCGGGAATCTCGTCGCTCACCTGGTCCGCGCGGAAGTGCTGCAGTGAGCCGAACGACGCAAGGCGGCGTACCGTCTGGCCCGTGTTCCAGAGCAGGATGTCGAGGTCATGGCAACATTTGGCCAGAATCATGGGACTAGAGAGGGATGCGTTGCGCCAATTTCCCCGGACGAATGAATGGGCCATGTGCCAGTAGGCGACGTTTTCGCGGTGCTCAATCGTGACGATATCGCCCAACTGTCCGGACTGGACGATCTCATGGAGGGTACGCCAGAAAGGCGAGTAGCGCAGGACATGGCAGATCTGGAGCACGCGCCCGGTCCGTTCCGCCGTGGCGACAAGCTCCACGCACCCGCTCAATGTATGGGCCATGGGTTTCTCGAGCAGAACGTCGTAGCCTTGCTCCATGGCCGCGACGGCCGGTGCGACATGCATCTGGTCTTGGGTTGCGACCAGCGCGCCTTGGCCAAGCTGCGGTTGCGCCAGGAGCGCTTCCCACGAGCTGAAGCAACGGGCCGGGTCCAGACCGTGCTCCGCGGCAAAAGCGGCCCGCCGTTCGGGGTCTGGCTCGGCCACGGCCACGAAGCGCACTTCGTCGGGATGCGCCAGAGCATAGCTGGCATACGCCGCAGCCCCTCGCTGGCCTGCGCCAATCAAGATGAGTTCAACCGGTGTGGCCATAACGTTCTCCCACATGACGAGTTTGGTAATTCAACATGAGAAAGGCGCCGGCGCTGCCTACGGCCAGCGCGGCGCAGACGGCATACATGACCGAGAATCCCCAAATCTGGGCCAAGGTCCCGCCCATGAACATACCGGCGAGTTGACCTGCGCTTCCTGCCGCATTGAAGAGGCCGCTGTGGCGGCCCCGGGCCAGCGCGGAACCGTGTTCGGCCGTGTAGGTCATGGCCGCGACCGTGTAGCTGCCGAAGCCATAACCGCGCAGCACCTGGACCCCAATCAGACCGGGCAGGTAGTGGGCCGTCAACAAGTAGCCGAGTTGCACCCCGGCGATTGCCAGTCCACCGCTTACCAACACGGCAATCCGGCCAATCTGGTCGGACAAAAGCCCGGCCAGGATCATGCTCGGCGTCTCGACCATGGCCGCCAGACCCCACAACCCGCCGATCGCGCTGTTGCTGTAGCCGAAGCTCGCCATGAAGTTCGGCCACATGGATGCGGATGCGCCGTGGGCCGCCATCCACAGCATGACGCCCAGCAAAAAGGCCGCCGGCAGGGAGCGTTCGGCTTGAGCGCCGCTGGTCGATCCTGGCCCCGGCCCCTGGGGAACGTCTGGTGCGTCGGGCTCAAGGGCCGGCATGTTGTCCCTGAGCGGACTGGCCAGTAGCGCAGCCGCTGCAAAGAGGAGGGCGCAGAGGGCCATGCTGACGGCCAGCGACGTCAGATCGGCCACTCGCCCGCCCACGATGGCGCCGATGCCGAAGGCCAGGGAACCCAGTCCGCGGAACCAGCCCATGCCGGCACCCCGCCGGTTGGCCTGGTTCAGCAAATCACCGATCATGGCCAGGCTGATGGAGACAAAGGCGCCGAAACCGACACCCGCCAGCAGGTTGGCGACCCAGACGTCGCCGACGCCACCCGCGGCCGCAATCCAGCCATAGCTTCCCGCCAGAATCAAAAGACCACTGAGCAGCAACGGCTTCCGCCGGCCCAGGCGATCGGAAAGACGGCCCCAGCCATAGCCCGCAACCAGCGTAACGCTGATGTAGGAGGTCAGAATCAGGGCAATGGTGGCGTAACTTGCGCCCAGCCCTTCCAAATAAAGCGTCAGTAGGGGGGAACTGACGCCAATGGCGGCGAAGAAGAGTGCGTTGACGGTTGTGAGCAGGCGATAGTCTCGCCGGTGGTCGATGCCAACGGACATGGTTTACTTCCCGAAGCGTGTGAAGGCGAAGGGGGCGAGAAGCGTCGGCTTGGAACCCCGCA
>CAYZLP010000813.1:0-2947 GCA_964478635.1 uncultured Caldilineaceae bacterium | reverse complement strand
CCTACCTGCTCCAACTCGGTTTTCTGGACCGGACGCCCCGCGGGCGCGTGGCCACTAGGGCCGCCTATAGTCACATGAACGTGCCCTATCAGGAGCGTCCCATTCAGGGCGGGTTGTTCGATTAAAGAGTGGTGGCATAAAGCAGATTTTGCTGCCGCGCGCGGAAATCATAGGAAAATTGCCGCCAGGACTTACCGGTTGGCCAATACTTCCGCCAGTTCCCGCAAATTTTCTCCATGAACGGCCCGGCCGGTTGGCGTCGACCACTGAGCCGGGAGCAGCGATTTCCCCGCTTCCTCAATTTGAGCAAAGTTCTCACCCCGCGCGACCGCAGCCGGCGCTACCCGGCGCAAGCCGTGCAGATAGGCCACATCGTCGGCCAAGCGCGTCATCATCGTCATCCGGTCGTCAATCAGCGCGCCCGCGCGGGGTATATAGAGCTGGATGCCCCGCTTGATCAAGCCCGCCAGCAGGCGTAAGGTCGCCAACTCATCATCGCCATTGGAGCCAGTCGCCAAGCGTGGCGGCAACCGATCGCTGCCAAAAGGTCCGCCCAGAAGCATACCCAGCGCCGGCAAGTGAACCACGTTGTAGCGAGTCTGGGTGTAGACGTCGAGGAAGTGATCGCCGACGCGCAGATGGGCAAGTCCGCCAGGGCGGGTCTTCACCTGGGGAGCGCCAACATCGACGGCTTCACCGCTAAAGAGCACGGCCACGTTGCCTTCCAGCACAAAGCGGTTGGCCAGATCCGCGGGCGGGTCGATTATCAGCAGCTGGTCCGGCTCGGCGTTGACGACGCTCAGGGGCGCTTTGCCCAACACGAAGAGCGTATGGCGCGGCGGTTCACCCTCGCTGAAGAGTTCTAGTCCGGGGTAGAGCTGAGTGACCTGGCCGCCTGATCCCGGGGTCGAATCGGAGAGGAAGATGGGGAGAGAGGACATGTTAGGCCAGGGTTACCGGGGAGAGGACCGAACCCTTGGCCGCAGATTCAATCGCGCACGGCTCACTTTCGCCCAGATCGGCGACGAGATCGGCGAGTTCCGCGGGCAGGTCTGCGATCACGACCCGGCCGTCGGGCAGGATATAGATTTCGGTCTCGGTTGGAAAGCGCAGCGGCCCAGCGCTTGGCGTCGCTTCAGGTTTGATCGATGTGGATGTCGACATCGCCTTCTCGCTCATAATATTCACTCGTGCGTTCCTCTTGCTCCACGCGGCCTAGCTGCTCCAGCAGTACGCTTATGTCGTCGCAGGCGCTTCCCTTGACGCCCTTGATCGTATATTCGACCGTGCCGTCGGGCAGGATTTCGATCTCGATTTCTTCGCGCTGCATTCTCTGAATCTCCTTGGATAGACCGCGGATCTAGCGGATATTCTTTGCCGTATCCACGGTCTATCTGATCTAGCTCCAGCGGCGCACGGTCAGGCGAATGACCTGATCCTCGCCCACTTTTTCTTCTACCAGCGAAAAGCCGGCTTTTTCGGTTTCGGCCACGACCTTGTGATAGGCATAGCGCTGCTGGACTTGCTTCATGGCCCGATTGATGGCCGTCAAGACCATGTCGTCGCCCACCACCTCGTAGGCGCCGCCTTCGCCCGGACGCAGGCCAAACTTCAGGCGCCCCTGCTCGACCAACAGCGGCACGGCCTCGCGGCGCCCGGAGTAGATGTGGTGATATTCCGCATCCTCACGATAGTCGAACTTCAAATCGCTCAGACTGCGCTTAATCAGGGCCAAATCACGCAGCTGGGTCTGGACCTTCACAAATTTAGACATTGGAACTCCTTACGCACCATACGCCCGATCCAGCAACTCCACCGTATGCCACACCGCCAGGGGATGCCCCAGCGCGGCCAGGTGGGTCTGGAGTTGGGTCATGCAGCCGATATTGCCCGTCACGACCGCATCCGCGCCCGTGGCGACGATGTTGCGGGCCTTGCGCTCACCGATCTCACGGGCAAGCTCGGGCTGCTCCAGATTATACGTGCCGGCCGACCCGCAGCACAATTCCGCTTCCGCGATCTCACGCAGGGTCAGGTTGGAAACGGCCCGCAGCAGCGCCCGCGGCTCGGCCGTGATGCCCTGGGCATGGGCGAGATGGCAGGCGTCGTGATAGGCTACCGTCAGGGGTTCGGCCAGCGGCGGCGGTTCGATCAGGCCGAGCTGCGCCAGGAAGACGCTTACGTCCACGACCTTTTCCGCAAAGGCCTGGGCCGGAATCTCCCGTACCGTACCCTTGAAGAGGAGCGGATACTCGTGCATGCCCGATCCACAGCCGGCCGCGTTGGTAATGATCGCATCCACATCTTTGGGAAAGATGGTCATGTTGTTCTGGGCCAACTGTTGGGCCTGAGCCTCTTCGCCGATATGCATGGAGAGGGCCCCGCAACAGCCCTGACCCCGGGGAATCACCACGTCTACCCCGTTGCGCGCCAGTACCCGCAGCGTCGCCCAGTTGATCTGGGGCGCGAGCACCTGCTGCACGCAGCCCGTCAAGAGGGCCACCCGGGCTCGCCGCTCGCCCTGGGCGGGGTAGAAGTCAGGCAGGGGCGGCGCGGCCGGCAACTTCGCGGGCAGCAGATCGAGCATGGTGCGGAATGAGGCCGGCAGCATGCTCGAGAAGGGTCCGGCCAGTTTGCCCATGCGCACGGCCTGGCGGAAGCGGCCCGGATAGGGCAAGGTCTCCCGCACGAGCCGCCGCGTGACCTGATCCACGGGCGATCGTTTGCGGTCCGGGGCGTGCAGGCTGCGGAAGGGCATGAGCAACTCGCCATAGGCCACGCCAGACGGGCAACTCGTGACGCAGGCCATGCAACCCAAACAGCGATCGACATAAGGTGAAATCTCGTCGACGGTCAGGCCGCCCTCCAGGGCTTCCTTCATCAGGTAGATGCGGCCCCGGGGCGAATCCATCTCTTCGCCGAGCACCCGGTAGGTGGGACAGGACGC
>CAYZLP010000812.1:0-2952 GCA_964478635.1 uncultured Caldilineaceae bacterium | reverse complement strand
GTGTTGCGGTCGACAGTTTGCCATTTTTTCTGCAACTTGCCGTTTCGAATCACGTAGACATTGGGTGTTCCTTTTACCTCCCATGAAAAAGCGTAAGTCAACAGTTAACTTCGCTTGTTTAAGATTTATGTGAAGATCGCTGCGCTAACACTAATGAATAAACTTCTTCTCGCAACTTCCCCACAGCGTTAATGATCACGTTAACCTCCCATTCGAGCTCGATGCTCAACATTCTGGTTCAAATAAGGCGTCCCAATCTCCAGAGCGACTTGGCCGGGTCAAGGCTTATGCGGGCTTACCTTATTTCGTGGACCATTAATGCAGTTCAACCTCATCAATTTCTTCTACTACTATACTGCGTTAGGAGTGAGTATTTCCGGGTCGTACATGGTTTGCGTTCTGAGAACTCCGTAGGCAATCGTCAGCAGCTTCCGGGCCAAAGCCACAATCGCTATCTTTTTGCCTCGGCGTTGTCGGACCCGCTCAAAAAACGTCCGTAATGGCCTGGCTTCATAGCTTTTCATACGCGCTACCGTGTGGGCACATTGAAGTAAGACGCGGCGAACTTCATGCCGGCCGTCGCGATTGATACGACCTAAATGCGTTACTCCGCCACTTTGGTAAATCCGTGGCGTCAAGGCCCCATACTTGGCCAAGCCTTTCTTGCTGTCGAAGCGCTTGACGTCATCGATCGCACTGATGATCACCCGCGACGACAACTCCCCAATACCGGGGATACTCTGCAGACAGTCAATCTGTTCATGCTGGATCTCAAGGACCTTGGCGGTCAGTTCGTTTTCCGCCGCCAGCAGGCTTTCAATACCGGTCATGTAACTGGTCAAAATCAGTTTTTGCGTATCGGCCACACGCATGCGTTCAAGGTGTCCTCGCCAATTGGCATGGCTGAAAAATTTCTCCGGAAGACGATATCCTTCTTGCTTTAAACATCCACGAATGCTGTTGATCAAAGCGACACGCTTGCTTTGTAACGTATGCCGCGCACTGATCAACTCACGCAGCTGACGGGCAGTCCCTTGAACGATATGGACTTTGCGTGGAAGCATATCACCACGAGCCAACTGGGCCAGCTTGCGAGCATCGATCTTATCGGTTTTGGCACTGCTCTGGTTGATCCACTTGATCTCGTTGGGATGTACGACATGCAACCGTACCCCTTTGATCTGTTTAAGTTCCAAGGCGATCCATTTAAGCTGGTTGCCGGCCTCGAATACCACCAGCTTGGTTTGGCGTCCCAGCTGCTTGATTAGGTGGCGTATGCCTTGCCGAGTGGGCTTGATCTCGCCTTTGAATACCAGCTTGTTTTTGGAATCAATCGCGTGCACCATAAAACTCTTGCTACTAATGTCCATTCCGACGTAGATCATAAATGCCCCCTTTTGTTAGTTGTATTTTGAATCCAACTAACGGTTACGCCGCTCGGCGTTTACCTGTCAACTGACGACTGGGGGCCTTTTCATAGTATCTCCTTGTAAAGGTTCGTCCGGGCGGGGCAACCGCCGTGTACTTATCGCATTATAGGGGGGAAACGGTCCAAAGACAACGTTCCGAGGTCGCTAATCCCGGTTTTGTTCCAGGGTCGGATGCTTACCGATGGCATCCATTAGATACTGCGGCAAGGCGAAGGCAGCGGCGTGAAGGTCGGGGGTGTAATAGCGGGTGGTGATGCCGGTGCGTGCGAAGCGTTTCCTTATCAAAGCGGTTTCTTGCCGCCGAAGGGCGGGCGTGTCGCTCGCCCAGCCAAAGGTCATGATGCCGCCGGTATAGGTAGGAACGGCCGCCGCATAAAAGTGCCAGTCCTGAAAGAGATCGGCGAAAAGGCGGGATGTGGCGCGCAGATCATCGCGCTGCAAAAAGGCGACCCCGCTCTGCGTCACCAGCACACCGCCGGATGCCAAGCGCTCTTTGCAGGCGGAGTAGTAGATGCGGCCAAAGAGGCTGCCGGCCGGCCCCTCGGGGTCGGTACTGTCGGTCAGGATCACATCGAAGCGCGTTTCGGTTCGTTTCAGGAAGTTCATGCCGTCGTCGATGACGATCGACACGCGAGCGTCGTCGAAGGCACCCATGGAATGATTGGGGAGGTAACGGCGGCAGAGGTCGATCACCGCGCCGTCGATCTCTACCAGCACCACCTCCTTGACGCTGGGATGACGGAGCACCTCCCGCAGCAACCCACCGTCCCCGCCGCCGATGATCAGCACCCGCTCGGCGCTGCCGTGGGCGAAAAGAGGGACGTGGGCCATCATTTCGTGGTAGATGAACTCATCGGCTTCGGTGGTCTGAATCACGCCGTCTAAGGCCAGGACCCGGCCAAGAAAGCGATTGCGGAAAATAATCAGATGCTGGTGAGCGGTCTTGATCTCGTGGAGCGGTGCATCCATGGAAAAGCACTGATCCCAACCATCGGTGATGTTTTCCCGATATTCAGCGGTCATGGGACAGGCCCCGCAGGTGTTCGACGACAGACATGTTTTCCGGACGAAAGGCTTGTTCGAGAACGGCGACGGCTTTTTCAGGCTGCGCATCGCCGCACATGAAAATGTCGAAGGCGGCGAAATCGTTTTCCGGCCACGTGTGTACGCTGATGTGCGATTCGGCCAGCACGGCGACACCCGAGAGGCCTCCGCTGGGCGAAAAGCGATGCAGATGAATGTGCAGGAGGGTGGCGCCCGCTTCGCGCACGCAGGTGCGGAGTGCCTGTTCCATCAGGACCGCGTTGTCCAGTTCGCGGGCGCCCCAGAAATCCAGGATGAGGTGTTTGCCGGCGTAGGGTTGTTCGTCATGGTCGACGAAGTGATCCTTGGTCACGCCGCCGGCCTGCTTATCGACGTATTCAGGCCATCGGTCATCGTTGATCGCCACAGTCGAATCGACAAGATTGCTGAATCTTGCTGTGCCTTGCTCGGCCATCGTGTCGTCCCCCTTTCCACGTCC
>CAYZLP010000811.1:0-2955 GCA_964478635.1 uncultured Caldilineaceae bacterium | reverse complement strand
CCAACTCAACGCCGATATCGACCAGCCAATCCATGACCTTGCCGGAGGCCGCGCAGAGCGCCCGGGTGACCTCGGGGTCGCTGCTATGGCCGTTGCGCTGCAGTACATCTCCTGTCAATTCGTCGACCGTGCCCGCTTCCCCGTGCTCCGCCTGCAGGCGACTGCCAGCCGCCACGATCAGGCCGGAACTCATGGCCGTGCTGCCGCCCGGTCCGCGACTGCTTTCCAGGATGATGACGCGTCGGCCCGCTTGGGCTGCGACCAGCGCTGCTGTCAGCCCACAGCCGCCCGCGCCGACGATGATCAGATCAGCTTGTAGCGCTTGACCCGGTGTGCGATTGGTCATGGTTGGTTCCCTTCGGAGAGATCGATTGCGCGGCGTGCAATGCAAAAGCCCGGCAATCGCCGGGCTTGCGGAGGTGGAGATGGCGGGAATCGAACCCGCGTCCGAAACATTTGTCCAGTGACATCTACAAGCTTAGTCGCGCATTTGGTGTTTCGCCGGGCGGACTCCGTGCGACAGGATTCCTATGCTCGGCTAGCCGATTTCGCTTGGGTGACCGTATCGGCGTCTAGTCACCGCAGCCCTTCAGTGTATGTCGGCTACCGTCGAACCTGCGAGCACCATTCGAGCGGGCCGTGGCTCTTGTTTAAGGAGCCATTGGCCTAACTTAGGCAGCCACCGCCACAGGAGCAGCGCTAGCGAAACCGAAGTTGAAGACCTTGCCAGTGTTGTTGGCATTTATAGGGTTTGCGCCTTTTTAGCGTAGTCGACGCTCTACGGCTTGCAGTCAAAGAACGACCTGCCCCGTCGAAGCCTGTCATCCCCTCACATACAAGGTCTATATTAGCACAAATGGGCGAATCATGCAAGAAACGCGAAGTTCGGATGATGACTGACAACTGCACCGGTGAGAAGGGGACAGTCGCCCCTGGACGGACGCGTGGCGATCTGGGATGATTGAGCAGTCACCAGTCCGCTTTGATGCCGTCCTGATGAGCGGGAGCCGCAGCCCTGACCCATGAATGATTTGACCGCCTTTCTTTCCGAGCATATTGTCTACATTTATTTCTTTTATGGGCTCGCCTTTTTTAGCCTGGGCTTGACCCTGCAAGGAGCGCGGGGGCAAGAGTCGACTTTCCGCTTTGCCGGCGCGATTGGGTTGCTGGCGCTCTTCGGCTATCTCCACGGCATCCATGAGTGGGTTGAGATGGTGGGCAAGATCTACGGACGCAGCGGCGGGCAAATGCCACTCTCCTACGAAGTGGGCCGGCTCCTGCTCCTCGTCCTCTCCTTTGCAGTCCTGATCGCATTCGGCGCACGTCTGCAGGCTCCGCCTGGCGGGGGCCTGTGGAGGCGCTACGCGATCGTCTGGCTTCTATTGGCGGTGTGGGGCGTCGCTGTGGCTCTCTTTGCCCTGGCGCGGGGGGATGCCGGCCATGAGCTGATCGTCGTGGCCGACGTGATGGCCCGCTATCTGCTCGCCATCCCTGGGTCTCTCTTGGCGGCGTGGATGCTGATGGCGCAACAGCGCACCTTTCGTGAGCAGCGGCTCTCCCGTTTCGGGCGTGATCTCGTTTGGTGCGCGTTGGCCCTGATCCTCTATGGCGGCGTGAGCCAGGTTTTCGTCCGCCCCGCCGACTTTCCACCGGCCAATGTGCTGAACAGCGAAAGCTTCTTGGCCTGGTTTGGTATCCCCGTCCAGCTCTTCCGCGCCGTACTGGCCGTCATCATCACAATCTACATGGTCAGGGTTCTGCGCGTCTTCGATGTCGAATACCGGCGTCGCCTGGATGAGGCCAACCGGGTGCGTTTCACTGCCCAGACTGAGGCCCTTGTGGCAGAACGTCGCAATAGCGTGGCCGTCGAGACACTCAACCGTGAGTTGCGGGCCACGACTCGAGAATTGGCCCTGGTGATCGAGATTGCCAATCTCCTGGCCACGCCTCTGCCCTTGGAAGAAAGACTCGACCGCGTGTTGACCCGTATTGTCGAGAACCTGCGTTCGACCGATGCCGGCCTGATCATGCTGCCCGATCCAGAGCGCGCCGTCATCAAGGTTGCCGTGCACACCGGGTTCGTCAATCTCGATAAGGCCGCAGCTGGCGGTTCACGCTTCAGTGAAACGCGGGAACTGGCCGAACGGAGCATAGCCGAGTGCCAGGCCCTCTGCCGCCATGCCGACGACCAGGTGTTGGCCATGGAGGCAGAGTTCGCGCTCCTGGAGAAGCTGTGCCGGGCCTATGCAAGCCCCACGCTCTACATTGCCCTGCCGCTCCTGGCCGATGATATCGTCATCGGCAGCGTAGCGCTGGCCCGCGCCCGGGAATCCGAGCAGACCCTCAGCGTAGAAGAGCTGCAGTTGCTGACCGGTATTGCCCACCAGCTCGGTCTATCGATCCACAATGCCCAACTCCTGCAGCAGGCCAAAACGCGCGAGGAACGGCTGGCTGAACTGTTGCGGGCCGTCGTCACGGCCCAAGAGAATGAGCGCCAGCGCATCGCTCGGGAACTACATGATGCAACGGGCCAGACCCTGACCGCGATCGCACTGGGGCTCCGCGGCATCCAGACCATGGCGGCTGCCACTGTGGATTTCCCGGCGCGGCAGGTGGTGGAACTTGAGCGATTTGCTACGACGGCCCTGGGCGAGCTACACCAGATTATCGCCGATCTGCGTCCGCCCCAACTGGACGAACTGGGGCTGCCGGCAACCCTCCGTTGGTACGTGCAGGAATTTGGGAATCGCAATGGGCTGACTGCCAAATTCGAGAGTGAAGGAAAATCGCAGGCGTTGCCCGCAGAATATGAAACGGTGCTTTTCCGCATTGCCCAGGAGGCCCTGACTAACGTGGCCAAACATGCTTCAGCCAGCGCAGTCTCGGTGACCCTGGGTTATGGGCCGACCCACGTTGCGCTCATCGTGGAGGATGACGGCAGGGGTTTTCCGACTA
>CAYZLP010000810.1:0-2959 GCA_964478635.1 uncultured Caldilineaceae bacterium | reverse complement strand
CGTCGGCTGAAGTCGGCGCGCCGATCACGCCCGCCATCAGCGGCTACTTCATCGATGATGACGATGCCGGGCGCGAAGCGGGTAATGAGGTTGAGGCGGAGCTCAATCACCCGCCGGTCTGCGCTGGAGCCTATGCGTCTCCCGACACGCTCTGGCCGGTGAACCACAAGTTCGTGCCCATCGAGATCCTGGGTGTCACCGACCCCGACGGCGGCCCGGTGACCATCATGGTCACAAGCATCATGCAGGATGAGCCGGTCAGCGGCTTGGGCAGCGGCGACCAGAGCCCGGACGGCGCGGGCGTCGGGTCCAGCACCGCCGAGGTGCGGGCCGAGCGATCCGGTCAGGGCAACGGTCGCGTCTACCATATTGGCTTTACGGCCCAGGATGGTCAGGGCGGCGCATGCGTTGACACGGTCCAAGTAACTGTGCCTCACGACCAGGGCGGCGGAGCGGTTGATGAAGGTGCGCTACACGATTCGGTTTCGGGCGCAGACGCCGGTCAGATGAACGCCAGTGAGGTTGGGACAACCGGACCGCGGATCTATTTGCCTCTAGTGGAAAGACGGCGGTAGCGGTGACAACTTGCGCCCGCTGTCCTATGGCGCTGCGGTGAAATGGGAGCATGTCTCGACAAATGGGGCATGCTCCCACATTACCCACTCGCATGTGGACAGGGAAGCGCGCGTCGAGAAACCGTTCTACGGGTTTTCCAGCAATGGCCTAAACCAGAAATTCAATGGGCATTGGGCTAACCTTTGATAATCATTGCTTGGGAGTAACGCATGAAGGCCAACGCTTCTAGCAGTGACGACAACTCTTTCATTGAGCCTGCAGACTGGGAAAACTTGACGCGGCGTCCATCCAGCCAAATCGTGTTGTGGCCGGTTCTCTCCCTGTGCGTCCTCGCCTTGATACTGCGAACGGCGCTGGTCATTGCCGTACCCGATATCTTGACCCATGAAGGGGCAGAATACGCGCGTATGGCCGAAAATCTTTGGGCCGGCCACGGGTTGGTGGGCACAATTGACACGGGGTCCGGACCACAGTTGGTACATTCACCACTCTACCCGGCTTTGATCGCCCCTCTAGTCCCCCTCTTTGGCGGGACGGAACATGCAGCCAAGTTCGTCTCGATTGTGATGGGGACGCTCATGGTCATTCCGATCTTTCTGATTGCACAAGAGCTATATGGCTATGGTGTTGGCCTGATGGCCGGCATGTTGACGGCCATTCACCCATATCTTGTTTGGCTGCCATCAACGGCTTACTCGGAGACGACGTTCATGACCATGACGCTCTTTGCCGTTTTCTGGGGCATGCAGTGCTTCAATCGGGGCAGGCTACGGGACGCACTGTTCTCCGGGATATTTTTCGGTCTGGCCTATCTTTCGAGACCGCTTGCCCTTGCCTATCCCGCCGTAACGACGTTCTTCATTCTACTCACGATATGGTATAACCAGCGACGCTTCATACAGTGCCTTACACAATGCCTCTGGCTGCTGATCCCCTTCATGCTCTTGGCCATGCCATACGTCTGGTTTCTTTACGATGCAACAGGACATATCCGCTTCGAGGGCAAGGGACCAATCGTCTACACGATTAGCGAGCGGATGGAAACGGGCATGGATTATTGGGAGGCATCCTACGGCATCAGTGGGGACTTGGAGCCGGTCGGCCCAGAGTTGGATCACACAGCGTTTGTCATTGCGGCAGGCAAGCAGGACAAAACGAACGGGATGACATACTACCTGCTCAAATACGGGTCGCGCAATGCTGGCAGTGTCGTCAAGAATATCCTTAAGTTTTCTACGCCAATCATTCCGGTACTTGCATTGTGGGGACTTTTTGGCAGCCCGTGGGATCGACGTCGGATCATATCGGAACTTTATTTGATCGCGATCGTAGCCCTCATGATTCTGCCCTTGCTTGCCCTGCTGTTTACGTGGTCGCGGTACGTCGCTCCTCTCGTGCCATTTCTCATTATCTGGGCCGCCAAAGGCGCCCAGGAGGGCTATTTCTGGCTGCGTGACACAGGCGCTGCAGTGAACTGGGGTTGGCTACGACAGGGCTGGCTACGACAGGGCTGGTTACAGGTGACTGCGTTCTTGTTGCTGATTACATTGATTCTGGGCAGCGCGGTTTGCCTTCCACCGTTTTCAATCAACCCAGACAGACTTATCCGCAAAGAAGCCGGGCTTTGGCTGGCGGCGCATGACAACGAGGCCAAGGCTGTCATGGATGTGCTTCCACTGACACCCTATTACGCAAAAGGATCTTGGCTGCCGTTGCCCTATGCGGATAGCGAGCGGGCCTTGGCGTACATTGCAGGAAAGAATCCTGACTACATCGTCCTTGCCGATGGAGATCGTGACAAACGACCATATATTGAGGAGTGGATTGAGTACGGCATTCCTGACGAACGCGCCCAGCGCATCTACCGCAGTGGGACAAAACCGCACATCGTCATCGAAATTTATCGGTGGCGCTCATCAAACATGCCGATCTTGAACCGCTAGGCATCAAACCCGAAAAACGAAATTGTTGACATAGCGCCAGAATCCCGTATCAAGAGTAGTCGCCTCTTTGCACGGACGATAATTCGTTGCTGTCCGCATTCGTTGTAGTTATTGCTCGGGTATATCCATATAGCCTGGTCAAAATAAAACGTGGATTGAGCGGGCTTCGGCATGAAAATTCGGCGTTGATTCCGTGCAGTGTTAACCTGGACCTTGTATTTGTCATTCTGAGCGGGTCAAGCCGAAAATCTTGAACTCGGCGACTGTCCAGTGAAGAATCTGCTCTCCAGCTGCGTTGAGATTCTTCACTGGACAGTCGCCGTATCCGACGATTTCGGGCCGACCCGTTCAGAATGACCTGGGCAAAATTCTGATTGAATACCCCCAAGATAGTTCGACGCGAAAGCTCTTGGCCGGATTCGCGGTCAACTCTACAAAGA
>CAYZLP010000809.1:0-2960 GCA_964478635.1 uncultured Caldilineaceae bacterium | reverse complement strand
GGAGACGGGCCGCCGGCTCAGTGCGCGTTATCCCGGCCTGCGCGTGGCGGGCGCGTACAGCGGCGACCCCAGCGCCGAGGCGTGGCCCGAAATACACCGGCGGTTGTCGGCGGCTCGGCCCGACATTCTCTTCGTCGCCTTCGGCCACCCGAAGCAGGATCTCTGGATCGACGCGTACCGGACGGAGCTGCCGGCCCGGGTTGCCATTGGGGTGGGGGGCGCGTTCGATTTCGTAGCCGGGGTAACGACCCGTGCGCCCCGCTGGGTGCAGCGCCTGCAGCTCGAATGGCTGCACCGGCTTGTCCAGGAGCCGTGGCGCTGGCGGCGAATGTTGAAGCTGCCAGTCTTTGTGGGGTTGGTGTTGCGTGGGTAAAGATGAAGTCAGCCGCAGGCCAGAAGCGCCGCCGATTTTCAACTCACTTCGGCTAGGAAGATCTCAAATGGCGCCAGTGTGACCGGATCCGCCGTGATAGACTTGGGACTGTGTTGCCGGTTGGTAAAGAGCAAGCGCCGGCGGTGGAAGTCGTGCGGGAGGGAATAGCTTCGTTCCTCGGCGGAAAAATTAAAGAGGACGAGGCACCTCTGTCCGCCACTCGGAACGCTCCGCAAAAAAGCCAATATCTGCTCATCACGCAGCGGCAAAGCCTGAAAATCGCCTGCGACCAGGGCAGGCGTTGCCCGGCGCAGTTGGAGCATCTGCTTGTAGAAGTAGAGCAATGATGCCGGATCACGTTCCTGATCAGCAACATTGACGCCGGTCGCGAAATTCGGATTGACGGGCAGCCAGGTTTGCTTGCCGGTCGGACTGAAGCCGCCGTTGGGCGCATTGCACCATTGAAAGGGGCTGCGACAGCGATCCCGCGTGGTTGCGGCGACGGCCCTTAACGCCTCCTCCGGCGCAACGTTCATGCGTTGGGTCATCCTCTCATACTGGCGTAGGGCCATCGTATCGCGAAACTGGCTTAATTCGGCCAATTCGAGATCGACCATGCCGATCTCTTCGCCATTGTAGAGAAAGGGCGTGCCTTTCAGGGTGAGCAAAAGCGCCAGGTGAAGACGCGCCAGCTCACCATCATGTCGCCCGTCCCCAAACCGACTCCATACCCGTCGCGCATCATGGTTGCCCAACGTATTGCAGGGCCAGGCCCCGGATGGCAGGGCTGCCAATCGCATCTTCTGGTTGGCAAGTACATGAGCCGGCGTCAAACGCTCCGTCTGCATGAGCGGAAAATTGAAGACCAGATGCAATTCGTCGTTAGCCGTGCCGTGGAAAGCGACATCCTCATCTTCACCAATCAAGACGCGTTCACCGGGATAGTGATCGATGAGGATTCGAAGCTCCTGCAGCAATTCATGAAGTCCCGGCTGCTTGAGTTGGTAGCGCAAGAGTTGCTGATAGTCATCCGGGGCCAATGCATTGGCATCAATAATCTCGTCAGGAGATGAGACGAACGTTTGGTCGGAGAGATCCGGATCTTCAAAAACCGTTGCGATGGCATCCAGGCGGAACCCATCCACCCCCAGATCCAACCAAAAACGCACGACGTCCCACATTGCGGCTTTGACTTCAGGGTTGCGCCAGTTGAGGTCCGGCTGCTCCTTCAGGAAGGCGTGATAGTAATACTGCCCGGTGGCGGCGTCCAATTCCCAGGCCGACCCGCCAAAGATCGAAGCCCAATTGTTGGGCGGGCCTCCATCGCGCCCATCGCGCCAAATGTACCAGTCCCGTTTTAGGTTCTCGCGATCCGAACGTGACTCGACAAACCAGGAATGCTGCTCGGAGGTATGATTGAGCACAAGGTCAAGGACTATGCGGATGTTACGCTCATGGGCCTCCTCCACAAAGGTCGCGAAATCCCGCAGCGACCCATACTCCGGCGCTACGGCACAGTAATCGGAGATGTCGTAGCCGCAATCGAGAAAGGGTGAGGGATAGTGCGGGGAGAGCCAGACGGCATCAATGCCAAGCTCGGCCAAGTAGTCGAGCTTGGCATTGATGCCGGGAAAGTCGCCGATGCCGTCGCCATTGCCATCGGCGAAGCTGCGCGGGTAGATCTGATAGAAAACCGCCCGTTGCCACCAGCGCAAATCATCCATGGGAGGTCCGTTGGGCGCCGCTGCTGCGCCACGACGCCAAGCAGATTAACCCTTAACGGCGCCGGCCGTCAGACCGGCAACAATGCGGCGCTGGAAGATAAAGACCAGAATCACCAGCGGAATGCTTGAGACAACACCGGCCGCCATGATCTCGCCAAAGGGTGTTTGGCGTGAAAACTGAGCTGGGAAGTTGGCGATGATGACGGGCAGGGTACGGGCGGCCGGTTGTACCGACGTAAAGGTCAAAGCAAACAAGTACTCATTCCAGGCGCCGATAAAGGCCAGCAAGCCTGTCGTAACGAGCGCGGGCATCGTCAATGGCAGCAAGATCATGTAGAAGGTCTGAAACGGCGTTGCGCCATCCACTTGAGCCGATTGCATGATCTCCAGCGGCAATTCCTTGAAGAAGGCCGTCAGCACCCAGGCCGTAAAGGGCAGGGAGAAGAGCAAGTATGTGACAATCAAGCTGGGAATCGCATTCCAGCCGAGATTGTTGATGATGGCGTAAAGCCCCGTCAGCACGGCAATCTGGGGGAACATTGTCATGGCCAGGATAATGTACAACGTTGCGCGTTTGCCGCTATAGCGCAGTTTACCCAAGGCAAAGCCGGCGAAGGCGCCGATTGCGAGCGACAACAGGGTAACGCTGGTCGCTACGATGGCGCTGTTGAGAATCGCACGTAGGAAGGATTCGTTGGTGAAGACTGCCGCATAGTTACGCGTTGTAAAGTTGATACTGCCATCCGGGCTCCGCGGCACAAAAGTCGTTGGCGTCATCTGCAACTGATTCTCGGTCTTGAAAGATGAGTTTACCGCCCAGTAGAAGGGGAAGAGCATCCAGATGGCCATGATAATGATCAGAA
>CAYZLP010000808.1:0-2960 GCA_964478635.1 uncultured Caldilineaceae bacterium | reverse complement strand
CCGTTGGCGCCGATCAGGGCCACGATCTGGCCCGTCTCGACCGTCAGATTCAGCCCGCGCAGCACGGTCAGATCGCCATAGCCGGCCGAGAGGTTCTCAATGGTCAGCAAAGTGAAACTCCTCTCCCAGATATGCCTCGATGACGTGTTCGTCAGCCGCAATCTCGGCTGGGGCGCCGACGGCGATCAACTCGCCATGATGAAGTACGGACACCCGGTCAGAGAGGCTCATGATGGCCTTCATGACGTGCTCGATCACGAGAATCGAGATGCCCGAATCCCTGATCTGCTTGATCAACTGCACAATGGCCACGCTCTCCGTGGGCGTCAGGCCCGCCATGACCTCGTCCAGCAGTAGAAGGGCCGGATCGGTAGAAAGCGCCCGGGCCAGTTCCAGCCGCTTGCGCCCGGCAGTAGTCAAGGTCTGAGCCGGACGATCGGCGAATGGGCCCAGTCCGACAAAATCGACGACTTCCAAAGCCCTGGCTTGCGCTTGGATCGCGCTGTTGGTGTGTAGGAAAACTCCAACCTGTAC
Source organism: uncultured Caldilineaceae bacterium (assembly GCA_964478635.1). Taxonomy (GTDB): domain Bacteria; phylum Chloroflexota; class Anaerolineae; order Caldilineales; family Caldilineaceae; genus JAGRCP01. The sequence continues at coordinate 2,426 of CAYZLP010000808.1, read as the reverse complement.
ATTGTCGACGACCGAAAGTTTGGCGAAAGGCTTGGCGATCTGAAAGGTCCGGGCTATGCCCCGCTGGCAGACGCGGTGGGGCGGACCGCCGGTGATTTCCTCACCGCGGTAGTAAATTGCGCCCCGTGTGGGTGCGAAGCGGCCGCTGATCATGTTGAAGAGCGTCGTCTTGCCGGCGCCATTGGGCCCGATTAGCCCCAGGATTTCGCCCTCCATCAGGTCGAGCGTAACATCCTTCACTGCGACGAGGCCGCCAAACTGCTTGGTAACGTTGCGGATTTCAAGTAGCGGACTCATTGGAACTCCTCATGCGATACCAGAGTTTCTTCGTTGTGCCGACAATCCCATCGGGCATGAAGAGCACAACGACGATCAGAATAAAGCCGAAGAGCATCGTGTCGACCCCGGCCCGCCCCTGGATGAAATCCAGAAAGGGCGGCGGATTCCGGACGATACTGCGCGTGAATTCCGCCAGGGGCGTGAGCAACATCGCACCGACGAGAGGGCCCCAGATCGTGCCGACACCGCCAACGATCGGTCGCAGAAGAATCTGCACAGACACGTTGACGCCAAAGGCAAGGGTGGGATCGATGAAGAGAAACTGCTGCGTAAAGAAGCTGCCGCCGATGGCCGTGAGCGCAGCGCTGATGGTGACAGCGATCACCTTGTAGCGGAGCACGTTGACGCCCAGCGCGGCCGCGGCCTCCTCGTCTTCGCGGATGGCCTGGAAATAGTAGCCGAGCTTGTTGTGGGTAATCCAGATGGTAATGGCGTAGCCGACCACAAAGAGACCGATGATCACGTAGAGATAGTTGGCGATGTTCTCTTCAAACTGCATGCGGATCCAGGAATCGCCCCGGGCCAGGGGGATATGGATGCCGATGGAAGTGTTAATGAATTCCCATTCGGTGGCCAGCAGCCGTACCATCTCGGCAATGGCAAAGGTGCCCAGAGCGAAGAAGTGCCCGCGAATGCCGAAGCGGAAGAGGAGCCAGCCAATGGCGGCGCCGAAGAGCCCGGCCAGCAGCGCGCCCACCAGCATCCCCAGCCACGGCGTGAGGCGAAAATCGACCAGCAGCACCGTCGACGTATAGGCACCGATGCCGAAGAACATGGCGTGACCGAACGAAAACTGGCCCGCATATCCACCCATGATGTTCCAGGCGTTGCCCAAATAGGCCCAGTAGAGGATGATGATAAAGATGCTCGTCTGAAACTGGTTCAGAAAGTTGGAGAGAATGAGAAAGAGTCCCGCCAACCCCAACAGGACGAGCAGATCACGGTAGAGCGGTCGCAGGTTCATCCGCCGCTCCTTCCCAGGAGGCCTTGCGGCCGGAAAAGCAGTACCAGAATGAAGACGACAAAGACGCCGATCAACTTGGTCGAGCTGGGCAAGAAGACGACGCTGAGTTCCTGGGTAAGCCCAATGACAAGACCGCCCAGCAGCGCGCCGGGTACACTGCCCATGCCGCCCAGTACGACAATGACAAAGGCCGTAATGTTGAAGACATTGCCCACCAGCGGATCCACGGCCAGGAAGGGCAGCACCACTGCGCCGGCCGCGCCGACGCAGGCCGTGCCCAGCCCGAACGTGATGAGCGCAATCCGGTCGATATTGATGCCGACAAGGCGCGCGCCTTCTTTGTCCTGGGCGGTGGCGCGGATGGCCCGACCGAGGTTGGTGCGCTGAAGCAGCAGGTAGAGTAACACGGCGATGATGACGGCGAAGACAAAGGCCATGAGGCGGGTCAGTGTGATGGTCGTGCCTGCGATGCGCAGGGGAAAGTCCAAGACAAGCGGTCCCAAGTCGAACGCCTCCCGCTCATACGGCAAACGAATCGCCTGAGGCGTCGCCGAAAAGGTCACCAAGAGCAAGTTCTCAATAAAGAGCGCCAGGCCCAGGGTCAGCAAGAGTTGGTTGTGGGCCGGCGCGTTGCGCGCCGGATGAATGACGAGTCGCTGAATAAGCGCGCCGAGCAAGAACAGAACCGGCGCCACAATCAGAATTGCCAGGTATGGATCGATGCCGGCGTAGCGATTGAGCACCAGCGTGAGATACATGGCCACGGTCAGCAGCGCGCCGTGGGCAAAGTTGATGATGTCCAGTACGCCGAAAATGAGCGTCAGGCCCATCGCGACGAGCCCGTAGACACCGCCGACCAGAATGCCGGTGACCAGGGCCTGGCGCAACACGACGCCATTCCGGTCCCACCATTCCGGCCGGTGCATGCCGAGCACGACGGCCAACACGCCGGCGCCAATCAGGATGGCCAGCGTAATCAGCCAGGTTTTACGTGTGTCGGTCATCCCGCATTCCCTCTTGTGATGCCGTATGTAGAGACGTTGCAGTGCAACGTCCCCGGTTGCGACAGGGTAGAGACGTTGCAATGCAACGTCTCCGGTTGCGACAGGGTAGAGACGTTGCA
>CAYZLP010000807.1:0-2961 GCA_964478635.1 uncultured Caldilineaceae bacterium | reverse complement strand
CCTGCACGCCGAGATGCGCCGACTGGAGGCGCGGATGGCGCGTCTGCAGGCTGACCGGGATGCCGGGCGAGGGACGCCGGGCGATGTCGAATGATGGGAGTGAATCTGTGAGCGATGCCCGTGGCTGAAACCATCGACATTCTCATTGGCAATCTGCGGTTGGGCGACGCGGCCAGTCAGCATACCTTCGAACTGGCCCGGGCGCTCCTGGCCGCAGGCTACCGGACCCGCATCGTGGTCAACCATCGGCCCGGGCCCCTGCCGGACGACCTGCGCGGCCGGATTCAGCAGCTTCATCCCGGCGACTATGCGCCGGTCGCCGACTTGACCATCGTCCAATATCCCATCTGGTACCCGCTGGCCGACCGAATCCAGGCAGCGCCGGGCGCAGCGCTTTTCTGGTACCACGGGATCACGGACCCCGCGCTCTGGCCGGATCAGGCGACCGATCTGCTCACCACCTCCATTGCCCGCACGAGTCTGGCCTGGCATGCGACCCTGGTCGTGACCACCAGCCCATACACCGCGGCCGAACTGCAGCGCCATGCCGATCTGCCGCCTGAGCGGATGCGCATCGTTCCCCTGGGCGTCGCAGCGAGCGACTTCTCCGCTGCCGCCGAGCCTGTGGCCGCACTCCGCCGGTCATTGGGGCTGGACGGAAAACGGGTGCTGCTCTACGTCGGCCGCGTCGCCGCGCACAAGCGCATCGATCTCATGCTGACGGCCCTGGCCGCGCTCGCCCCGGAGTTCCCGGACCTCCATCTCCTGATCGTGGGTGACGCCTCCGGGACCGTGGAGACCCGCGATCTGGCCCTGCGGCTCCAAAGGGAGGCGGCTGCTCTCGGCATCGAGCAGAGGGTGACTTTCACCGATCGCGTGCCGGACGTTGCGCCCTATTTCGCCTTGGCCGACGTCTACATCCAGGCCAGCCAGCACGAAGGTTTCGGGGTGCCCCTGGTGGAGGCCATGGCCGCAGGCACGCCCATTGTGGCCGGGGCCAGCGGCGCGATTCCCTGGGTGCTGGATGCGGAAGGCGCGACACCGGCCGGGCTGCTCTTTGCGCCGGGCGACGCCGCCGAACTGACCGATCGCGTGCGCCGCATTCTGACCGAACCGGCGCTGGCCGCGCGGTTGACGGCCAGCGGGCGCGTGCGTGCCGCCGAATTTTCCCTGGAGCAGTTCAACCGCCGGGCCGTAGCGGTCGTCCAGGAAGCGCTGGAACTGGCCGTCACCCGAGAACGGTCCAGATCGGCGGCCGGTGAGCCGCTCACGGATGAAGCCGACATCGCGCTGCGCAGCTACCGGGTCCGCTCGGCTGCGCCCCTGGTCGGTCCCTTTATCGAGTGGGTGCGCATCAACAGCACTACCCATTTCAAGGAAGCCTACTTCGACCGCACGGTGGAGCAGCAGGTGAATTACAACCGGCGTCTGGCCCAGGAGGTGGTGAGGCTGCGGGAACGGGTCCGGGAGATGGAAAGCTTGCTGGATCAGTGGGAGAAGACAACCGATCCCGAGACGGAGGAAGGCTAGCCGCCATGCGCATCCTTCACATCGTCCAGCGCTACTGGCCGGCCGAGGGCGGGGCCGAGCGCCACATGGCCGAACTCTCGACGCGCCTGGCTCGGGACGGCCACGACGTGACCGTGCTCACCACCGACGCGCTCGACATCGAACTCTTCTGGAATCCATCCAAGCGCCGGGCGGAAACGTATCACGAAGTCCGCGATGAGGTGGAGATCATTCGTCTGCCGGTCCACCACTTGCCCGTCGCGCAGCTGGGTTATCCGGCCTGGCGCCGCTTGCTCTGGGTACTTTCCAAAAGCCGGGTAACGCCGGTGGCGGCCATGGAGCGACTCTCGCGTTATACGCCCTACGTCCCCGACTTGCGCACGTGGCTGCGGCTGAACGACGAAGCGTTCGATCTGGTTGCGGGCATGACCATCTGCTTCGAGCCCCTGCTCAGCGCCGGCCTGGCCTTTGCCCGGGAGCGGGCCATTCCCTTTGTCGCCTATCCCCTCACCCATCTGGGCGCGGGACCCGCGCCGGGCGCCGATGCACTGAGCAGCTTCTACACCATGCGCCATCAGGTTGAACTCGTGACCGAGAGCGACGGCGCGATCCTTCAGACGCCTACGGAGCAGCGCTTCTACGTGGCGCGGGGATTGGCGCCGGAACGGGCGCGGGTGGCAGGCCCGGGCGTCAATCCCGATGAACTGTTGGGCGGTGATGGAGCGCGCTTTCGCGAGGCCCACGGCATCACGGGGCCGATCGTCACTGCGGTGGGCTCCATGTCTTTCGACAAGGGCACGGAGACGCTGGTCGAAGCGGTCGAACAGCTCTGGCGTGGGGGCAGCAATGTGGAGCTGGTGTTGGCGGGCGCAGTGCTCGGTCCCTTTCAATATTTCCTGGAGCAGCTAGACCCAGCCACCCGGGCGCGCATTCACCTGCTGGGCGCCATCGACGAAGCGACCAAGCGCGATCTGCTGGCCGCCGCTACCGTCCTGGCCATGCCTTCCCGCACCGATTCGTTCGGCATCACCTACCTGGAGGCCTGGCTATATGGCAAGCCCGTCATCGGCGCGCAGGTATGGGGCATCGACGACGTCATCGACGACGGCGCCGACGGTCTCCTCGTCCCCTTCGGCGACGCGGACGCCCTGGCCGCGGCCATCACCCGCCTCCTGTCCGATTCAACCGAAGCCGCGGCCATGGGCCGGCGCGGCCAGGCCAAAGTCTATGCCCACCACACCTGGGAGAAGAAATATGAGGTTACGCGGGCGTTGTATGGGGAGTTGGTTGGGGGGAGAGATTGGGAGAACAGGAGTCTAGAAGTTTCGTAATACTTGTAGCGATATGAACATTCTCCACCTCATCCACCAATACCCACCTGAGTTTGTCGGCGGGTCGGAGTTGCATACGCAGGGGATTGCCCAGGCCCAGGCCGCGCAGGGGCATGCGGTC
>CAYZLP010000806.1:0-2964 GCA_964478635.1 uncultured Caldilineaceae bacterium | reverse complement strand
GGCGCCCGCAGGGCCGAAGAGGCGCGTGACCTGGTCGATCACGGCAGCCCGGCGCGCGTCGGGCGCCATGCGCCGCGCTGGGCTGCCGTCGCCGATCCAGCCGAAGAGTGCACCGCCGGCGCCGTCCATGGGCGAGGCATCGTGAAACTGCTGCACAGGACCGGCGTAGCTCAGCGCCAGACCGGAGAACCCCAGCTCCCGCCAGAAAGGCCGGGCATAGGCAACGACCACTTTCATGGCCTGGCCCATCCACGTGGGCGTCGCGCGCATGGCGCTTGCCACCGTTTCCGACAGAACGGGCGTATAGCGCACCGTCGTGGCCGCCAGATGCGGCGGCAACGTTACGATGACATGTCTGGCGCGTAGGCGCTGCTGTCCCTCGGCGGTGTCGGTGTGGATGACCATCGTGTCGCTTTCCAGGCCGATCGACCGGACGCGTTGACCGAAACGGACGGCATCGTGCGGCAGCCGTCCATACAGATAATCGATCAGGGACCCTACGCCGCCGTCGATGCGATAGGAAGTCGGCTGCTGCCAGTCGGGCGAAAAGGCTTGAGGGCGCGCGCCGGCAGCCGCCTCGAAGACGCTCAACCCGTGCGCATACTGTTCGAAAACGGCCCTGCCGGTCTCCTGAACGAGCGCGACGACATGGGGTTGACCGGCCCAGAACCAGGCCGGCCCCAGGTCGTAGACGCCCCGGGCGCCTGCGGGCGTAATCGAAAGAATGCGGCCTCCCGGGCGCATGCGCGCCTCCAGCACAAGCGTGTCATGCCCTGCGGCCGTCAACCTGCGCGCTGCCGTGAGCCCGGCCAGGCCCGCGCCGATGATGATTACATCAAAAAGCCTCAATCCACTCGCTCCTCATCATACAGAATATCTCGCCGCCCCGCACCCGCCTCGTAGCCTGAGCTTGTCGAAGGCGGGTCTTTTTCGCCGTCTACGCCGCTAGGAAACGATCTGCCATCGACAAGCTCAGGCTGCGAGTGCGCTGGCGGCTACGCTACGGATTATTGTCGCAAGTCCATAGGCAAACGATCCAGAGAATACCCCCTGTCGCCGCCCATGCAAAAATCTGGGCGAACAGCGTGCGCGCAAAGAAATTGTCGCTGTCGGTGATGTAGAAGTACCCGTCGGTCCCGAGCGAATAATGGAGGAATGGCAGCAGCAAATAGGCCACGCAGGCGCCGGCGTAGAGCATCTGGCCCACGCCTGCTGCGGCCTGACCCCGCCGCACGCGCAGCCAACGCAGGAGGAGCAGCCAACCGAGCCCGGCCAGGGCGCCGCCGGCCATGGCGACGGCAAAGGCAGTCCGTCCGCTGGATAGCCAGAAACGGACTTTGTCCACCTGAATCAGCGTCAGGAGCAGCAGCGCCACGCCCCAGCCGTCCGCGGCCAGCCAGAGCAGGGCGCGCGGTCTACTCGCCGCCAACGTGGCCGGGGGCAGGGCAAATGCCAGGGCCACAAGCGCCACGCCCGTGACGGCCAGCGCCAGGAGCGCCGGCAGGGTGGGCTGGTTCTGAGTCATGGTGATGACGGGCAGTCCCACCACCAGCGGAACGGCAGCAACAAGCCAGACTTGGGTCCAGGCCGGCGGGTGGTAACCTCTGCACAGCCGGTCCGCCAGCCAGTTGCTGCACGCATAGACCACGAGTACCGCACCGGCCGCGACCGGTCCTGTCATCAGGTAGCGGCTGGTAGTGACCCGGCTGAAGGGGGACGTGTCCGGATAGAGGGGACCCATGTCGTGATCGTAGAGAAAGATGACATAACGATTTGCCCGGGCGAACCACAGATACATGCAGCCCAGCATGAAGAGTGCGATTGTTGCGCCGTGGTAATATGCGGTTCGCACGTGGTTATGCTCTGCAATCATGAGGATAGGGTGGCATCGCGTGCAATGCTGTGCCCGGCGATCCAGCCCAGGCCGAAAGCAGCCAACAGCCCCATGCCGGCCAGATAGCCTTCGGGCCGGTCACCGGCAAAACCCGCCGCCGTACCGCCCCCGGCATAGAGACCCGGAATTATGGAACCGTCCGCACGCAGCACTTGCCCGCGCGCGTTGATCCGCAAGCCGCCCAGCGTCTGGACCAGGGCGCTCGTCACCGTGATGCCATAGAACGGCGCCCGCAGCGGTTCGCCGAAGCGGGTGCGCCCGAATGCGTCCTTACCCCGGCGACACGCAACTTCATAGGCGGCCAGGGTCCTGCTCAGAATGTCCGGATCTAGGTCGAAGGTCGAGGCAAGCTCGGTCAATGAATCGGCCCGGTGCACGATGCCGGCGGCCTGGCATTCGGCAAACCGCGGGTAGTTGGCCAGCGTCTCCTGCAAGATGCGCTCATCGAAGATTTCGACAGCGGTCCGGTTCGGTTGGGCCTGGACGGCCGCGGCATGACGCTCGTAGGTCAAGGTTTCGTCGCCGAAGCGCTCACCCCGGGCATTTACCTGTAGCGCGCCATGGTTGATCAGATAGGTGGACACCAGCAGCATTTCCGGCACGGCAATCGAACTGTGGGCCTGGTAAGCAGCCATGTGGTCTACGGCTGCGCCCAGGGCCTGGGCCCAGCGGATCGCCCCGCCATCGGCGTGGTCGCCCCCGAAGTAGGGCGCGTCCGCCATCTCCGGAATATGGTGCGCCGCCATTGCCGGATTGCCGGCGAAACCGGCAGCCGCCAGCAACACATTCGGCGCAACGAACGCGCGCGCTGCGCCATCCTCCAGGGCTGTAACGCCGACAACCCGGCCCTCTTCACTTAGTAGCCCGGTCACCGGCGTTTCCAGGCGCAGGTCGACCATCGCTTCCCGGGCGATCGCCGCGGTCAGTGGATGCACCAAATCCGCACCGTGTCGGCTGGGCGGGGCGTGCAGCCATGCCCGGGTCATGCCTTCATAGCGGTAGTTGGTCAGGTGCTCCAACTCAACGCCGATATCGACCAGCCAATCCATGACCTTGCCGGAGGCCGCGCA
>CAYZLP010000805.1:0-2966 GCA_964478635.1 uncultured Caldilineaceae bacterium | reverse complement strand
CTGGAGGCCCATTTCCCCGGCCGCAAGTTCACGCCCGACGGCCATCTGGTGGGGAGCCTGGGCGAGGTGCTGGCCGCGTATCACTACGATCTGGAACTGCTGCCCGCCTCCGCCGCGACCCACGACGCGCGCTGTCCCCAGGGCCGGGCGGTGCAGATCAAGGCGACCCAGGGCAATTCCGTCGGCATCCGCGCGCGGCCCGAGCATCTGTTGGTGCTCAAGCTGCCACGGGACGGCAGCTTCACGGAGGTCTTCAACGGGCCGGGTGCGTTGGCCTGGTCCGCGGCGGGCCGTATGCAGAAGAACGGCCAGCGCGCCCTCTCGGTGAGCAAGCTGCGCGCGCTGATGGACCAGGTCGATGAGGAGGCGCGCCTGCCACGCCGGGCTGAGTAGGATGTTCTGCATTTGCAGAATGGTCGCCACTTTCCCGACCGTAAGTTCGCGCCCGACAGGCATCTCATGGGCAGCCTGGGGAAGGCGCCGGCTGCCCATGCCTACAGCCTGGAGCCGCTGCCGGCGCCCGCCGTGAGTCACGACGCCCTCCCCCTGTCGTGCAGATCCGCAGTCTTCCTATTCCGTCCCGCCCATTCTGCTCATCGTAACGGCCATGACTTCTTCACCAGTAGCGGTCACTTCCACGCTATTGACGATGGCCTCGACCTGCGCTTCCAGTTCGGCATTTTCGTAGTCCAGGGCCAAAATCTGCGGGGCCAGGAGATAGACTCCATCGCCCATGTCAGCCAGGTGTACAACATAGGCTTCGGTGGGAGCAGCCATTTTGATTCGTACTGCCGGCGTGCCATTCTCCAGGGTGATGGACTCAATGGTAGCCTCGGGCATCCCCCCCTGCACCTCTTCCGGCGCCATGCTCGCCACCACCACCTGGGCGACCTCTTCCAGCGGCGTTTCGGCAGTAATCCCCGCCTCGGCAGCCATATCCCGGTGAAGAAGGATTACCGCCACACCGATCTGGTCTTCGGGCAACGGCTCATACTCTAGACTCAAGTCTAAGATCTCCTGGTCTGAGCCGAATATCACATGGGGCGTGGGGTCTTCATCGCCAAAGCCATAGGGTTGAACGACCCAGTCTGCCGGATATTCGGCGGTGAAGAGTCCGTTCTCATCGGTGTAGGTCTGGGTCTGGGAGACCGGAGCTGTTTCCGCCTCGGGTTGCGGTGGGGCAGTTATCGGTTGAACGCAGCCGGCGAGTCCAAACGCCACAATGAGTGTCAACAGCGCGTTATACCAGCGTTTCATCGAGTTGTCTCCTAACGATTATTGGGTTGAATTTGTCAAGCAGTGCCAGGGTAACATGGCCCCTCACCCGTTGTCTTGGGGGGAGACCCCTACGTGGGGCGGGAAGTTTTCCCGGATTCGATAGGAGTAACCGCGGGGAAACTGCGGGAAGGGGGTACGCCCTGACGATGTGTGCGCGGTCGGACTTGACAATCCATAAGCAATCGCTTATATTTAGCCGTATGCGGACCAAGCCCGATGCCGAAACCAGAATATTCCAGGCCTTGGCGGACCCCAGCCGGCGCTCGATCTTCGAGTCGCTCACCCAGGGAGAAGCTGCCGTGAAGGAGCTGACAACGCGCTTTGCCATCTCCCAGCCGGCGGTTTCGCAGCATCTGGCCACCCTGAAAGAGGCCGGCCTGGTGACCAGCCGGCGCCGGGGACGGTGCGTCTACTATCGGGTGGAACCGGAGGGCATGCAGCCGCTCATCGACTGGCTCGCCCACTACCGTTCCTTCTGGGCCGAGCGCATGAAGCAGCTTGAAACGCTGCTGGAGGAAATGGACGAATGACCACGATGGCAGAAAACGCCCGGCCGCTGGCCGATTCGATTGCCCTTGTCTTCGATTTGCCCCACCCGCCGGAGAAGGTGTGGCGTGCCCTCACCGATCCCGATCTGCTTGCCCAATGGCTCCTGCCCGTTGTCGGTGCAGACTTTGCGCCGGACGCGGCTTTTGTCTTCCAAGCCCAGCCCCAGCCTGGTTGGGACGGCATCGTACATTGCCGGATCGTGGAGATCGAAGCGCCTTGGAAACTCAGCTATACGTGGGTTGTCGGCGACATCGATACCGTCGTCTCCTTTACCCTCACGCCGGTGCCGGCGGGCACGAAGTTGTCACTCCGCCAGTCGGGCTTCAAGCCGGATCAGCGGCGGGAATTCGGCGGCGCGCGCTATGGCTGGAAGATGATGACCGAAAAGCTGGTCGATTTGCTTGCGACGCATCGCTGAGCCAATCGAAACTTGCCGGCGGCCATCATACGAATCTCTGGAGATGAGCGCCGACACGCAAGTTCGCAAGCACGCAATTTTGCCGCATGAATACACCGATAAAGAGTGAAAAAATGCCCATCAAACCCAAAGACGTCGATCAATACCTGGAAAGCGGCTGCGGCCGCTGCGAGCTGGGGGCCACGCCCCGATGCAAAGTCCACGCCTGGCATGAAGAGCTGCCTTTGCTCCGCAGCATCATCCTTGAATCAGGGGTAACTGAAGAGATCAAGTGGAGCGTTCCCTGCTACACCCACGGTGGGAAAAACATCCTGATGCTGAGCGCGCTTAAGGGGAGCGCGGTCATCTCCTTCTTCCGCGGGGCGCAAATGAAGGATCCTGAGAACATTCTGGAAAAGCCCGGCGAAAATTCCCGGTTCGCCCGCTATGTTCGCTTTACGGATGTGCAGACCATCGCTGCGCTGAAGCCTACGATTCTTAGCTACATTGAGGAAGCCATCGACCTGGAAGTTGCGGGCGTAGAAGTTGCAGGCAGCCATGATGACCTGCCGGACTATCCGGAAGAGCTGATCCAGGCCTTTGAAAATGACCCTGCATTCGAAGAAGCCTTTGCTGCGCTCACGCCGGGCCGGCAGCGCGGCTATTTGCTCCACTTCTCCTCGGCGAAACAGTCGAAAACCAGAATCGCGCGCATTGAAAAGGCAATGCCGCAGATCTTCCT
>CAYZLP010000804.1:0-2969 GCA_964478635.1 uncultured Caldilineaceae bacterium | reverse complement strand
TCGCTCATGATCGAAGTGCATCCCGATCCGGGCCGCGCGTGGAGTGACGGCGCGCAGAGCCTGACGCCGGAACGCTTCGCCCGGCTGATGACCGAACTCCGGCCCATCGCCGAAGCGGTCGGACGCACAATGTAGATCAATGTCTCAGCACAAAACGGGGCGACAAGATAGACGCCGGCTGAGCCTGTCGAAGCCATAGCTTGTCGAAGCCTGATCTTGTCGAAAGCGAGTCATGACGAAATCTCTACGCGAATGCCGGGTGACGGTCGTCGGCCTGGGCCTCATGGGCGCCAGCCTCTGCATGGACCTGAGCCACAATGGTCTCTGCCGGGAAGTGCGGGGCGTGGCCCGGCGAACGCGGGTTGTCCTGGACGCCTTCTTTTCCGGCGCCGTCGACCTCGCCACCAACGATCTCCATACCGGGGTGCTTGGCGCCGATATTGTCCTTCTGGCCACGCCGGTCTGGTCAATCGTCGACATGCTGGAGGAACTGGGCCCCTATCTCTGGCCGGGAACCCTAATTATGGACATGGGCAGCACGAAAGCCGAGATCTGCGCGGCCATGGACAAACTGCCCGCCGGCATCCAGCCCGTGGGCGGCCATCCCATGACGGGCAAGGAGACGTCGGGCTTTGGTGCGGCCGAGCTGGGCCTGTACGTGGATGCGACCTGGGTGCTGTCGCCCCTGGAACGCACCGATCCGGGGGCGCTGGCCCTGGCCGAGGAGCTGGTTCTGGCTGTCGGCGCGCGGCCGGTCATCATCGAGCCCCGGCGACATGACCGCCTGGTGGCCGGGATTAGCCATCTGCCCTATCTCGTGGCCAGCGCGCTGGTCGATGCCGTGACGGCCGTCGGCGCGGAGGATCCCCTGGTCTGGGAGCTGGCCGCGGGCGGTTTCCGGGATACGAGCCGCGTTGCGGCCAGCGATACGCAGATGTTTCTGGATATCCTGTCGACCAACCGCGCTGCCGTGCTCGAGCAGGTCGATCGTTTTGCTGCGGAGCTGGCGGAGATTCGGGCGCTGCTGGGGGAAGCGAATGAGAGCGGACTGCGTGAGAAGTTGGAACGGTCCCGGGAACAGCGGATCGGGTGGGAGAAACGGCGGATGAGGGAAATGGTTAATCGAGAATAGATAATCGAAAATCGTTAATGAATCGTAACCTTGTTGAGCGAATTGGCTAGGAGGAACGGCGGGTGAGGGAAATGGTTAATCGAGAATAGATAATCGAAAACTGTTAATGGTTACTTGTACCCCCGAGAGGAATCTGCGATGCCGAAAGGTGATAATATCGAGGAACGACTGGTTGCTTTTGCCGTTCGTGTTATTATGGTGTGCGCTCACTTGCCCAAAAATACCGCAGGTCGTCATATTGCGAAGCAACTTGTTCGAAGCGGCACTTCGCCGGCTCCGAATTATGCCGAAGCGCGAGGCGCAGAAAGCCGCAAAGATTTTGTCCATAAACTCAAGATTTGCCTAAAGGAACTCAATGAAACCCGTATCTGGCTGCGCATCATCACGGATAGCAAACTCCTCCCCGCCGAGCGCCTCACCGACCTTCAAAACGAGTGCGATGAACTCTGCCGCATCATCGCTGCCAGCGTCAAAACCGCTTCGCAGCGCCAACCGCATTAACCATTCTCAATTATCTATTTCCCATTAATTATTAGAAACCCGCCATGACCCACCTGACCATCCACGCCACTTCATCCTTGACCGGCCGCTGCTATGTGCCGGGTGACAAATCCGTTAGCCATCGGGCCGTCATGTTTGCCTCGATTGCCGAGGGCGAGACGGCGATTCATAATTTTCTCGACGGCCACGACTGTCGCGCAACCGTCCAGGTTATGCGCGATTTGGGCGTGCGCATCGACGACGTCACGCCGACCGATCTCGTGGTCCACGGCCGGGGACTGGGCGGCCTGGTCGAGCCTACGAATGTCCTCGATTGCGCCAATTCCGGCACGACCATTCGCCTGCTGACCGGACTGCTGGCCGGCCAGCAGTTTGCCTCCTTTCTGAGCGGCACCGACCAGATCCGCCGCCGGCCCATGGACCGCATCGTCCAGCCCCTGCGCGGGATGGGCGCCGACATCATGGGAAGGCAGAACGGCAAGTACGCGCCTCTGGGCATTCGGCCGGCCCGCCTGCGGGGGCTGGAGTACGACCTGCCCATCGCCAGCGCCCAGGTCAAGAGCTGCGTGTTGCTGGCCGGTATGTACGCCGGCGGCCTAACCATCGTGCGTGAACCCGGGCCCGCGCGCGATCACACCGAACGTCTGCTCCAGGCCATGGGCGCGCCCATTGATGTGCTGGGCAATACGATTCACATCGAGCGGCCCACGACTCCGCTCCGGGCCCTGGAGATCACCGTGCCGGGCGATATCTCGTCGGCTGCGTTTCTGCTCGTGGCCGGGGCGATTGCGCCCGACAGCCGCATCACCATCGCCGGCGTCGGCGTCAATCCGACGCGCACGGGCATCGTCGACGCCTTGAGCGAGATGGGCGCGAACATCCATTTCGAGAACGAGCGCATCGACAGCGGGGAACCGGTCGCAGACCTCACCGTGCGCACCAGCGAACTCCGGGGGACGACCTTTGGCGGCCGCAGCATCGTCACGATGATCGACGAATTGCCCATTCTGGCCGTGGCCGCCACCCAGGCTCACGGCAAGACCGTCATCAAGGATGCAGGCGAACTGCGCGTCAAGGAGACCGACCGCATCGCCACGACCGTCAGCGAACTGCGCAAGCTGGGCGCCGACATCGAACCGACCCACGACGGCCTTATCGTCAACGGCCCGACGCGTCTGCTCGGCGGCCCCGTTGACAGCCACGGCGATCACCGTCTGGCCATGGCGTTGACGGTAGCCGGACTCGTGGCCCAGGGACACACCACGGTCTACGGTGCGGAAGTGACGGCCGATAGCTTCCCGGGTTTTGAGGAGACGCTTCAGGTGCTGGGGGCGGA
>CAYZLP010000803.1:0-2975 GCA_964478635.1 uncultured Caldilineaceae bacterium | reverse complement strand
CCCTGGGGCCGCACGAGCATCATGATGATCAGCAGCGCGCCGTAGAGCAGCAGACGGTATTCCGAGAATTCGCGGAGCAGCTCGGGCAGGCCGATGAGGGCCAGGGCGCCCACGACGATCCCGGGAATGCTGCCCATGCCGCCAACGATGATAATTGAGAGTACGTTGATGGAGATGAGCAGGCTGAAGCTGTGGGGGAAGATGGCGCCCAGCTTGCTGGCGAAGATCGCCCCGGCCAGACCGCCGCTGGCGGCGCTGAGCGTAAAGGCGAGCAGCTTGGCCAGCGTGGTGTCGATGCCCATGGCGCCGGCGGCATCTTCATCCTCGCGCATGGCCATCCACTGGCGTCCCGTACGCGAGTTGTTGAGCCGTACGGAGATGAAGAGCATGATGAAGCAGGCCGCCAGAATCAAGTAGTAAAACTCCTGGGGTGTGTCGACGATGAAGTTGCCGATCTGGGGCTTCGGAATGAAGAGAATGCCCTGCGCGCCGCCGATATAGGGCGCCAACCAGTCGGAGAGAGCCAGGAGGCGAATGATTTCGCCGAAGCCCAGCGTCGCAATGGCCAGATAGTCGCCGCGCATGCGCAGCACGGGCAATGCCAGCAGGAAGCCGGTAATCATGGCCGAAATGACGCTGACGGGGATGATCAGCCAGAAGCTGAACTCACCCTTGCCCAGAGGGCCAGTCGAGGTCAAGACGCCCATGACATAGGCGCCTACGGCAAAGTTGGTCACGTAGCCCAGATCGAGCAGGCCCGCCAGACCCACGGCGATGTTGAGGCCCAGGGCCATGAGCACGTAGAGGCCGACGTTGGAGAGCACCTCGCTCAGGAAGGTGCCGACGATCCAGGGCAGCATGAGCAGAAAGACGCCCAGCAGACCCACGCCGGCACGCTGGGTTGCGCGTCGGCTCGATTCGCTCATGCCCACATACCGGGACTTCACGTTACTGCCCTGCATGCTCCACAACAGAGAGGCGAGCGCCGCCACCACGAAGATGATTACGGCCGGCAGCGGTTTGAGCGCGCCCGATTGGAAGATGACCCGGCCGGCATTGTTGCCGAAGAGATTGCGCAAGATCTGGATCAAGAGCTCGCTCAACAGGCCCACGCCAATGACCCAGGACGCACCGAAGATGATCGACCGCCGGATGGGAAGCGGCAGCAGAACGAGGATTCCGCCGATGACGCTGCTAATCAGGCTGGCAAGGGCCAGAAATGCGCTGCCCAGCGGCACGCCCCGCCCAAAGGTCAATTGGTCGACCAGGGCCGGTGATGCATTGACAAACATGAAGCGGATGTCGAAATTGCTGATGAAGAGGACGAGCAGGATGGGAAGCACCGCCGTGATCAAGCCGACCAACCCTGCATATACGAGCGCGCGTCCGGCGCCTAGATGCTGGCTGCGGCGCGCGGCAATGAAGCCTGCCACCAGGGGCGGCAGAAAGATGAGCAGCTGGCCCAGCGTCAGAATGCCGTAGATAATGCTCCGCTCGCTGAAGACCTGGATCATGCCGATCAGGCCGGTATAGACGATGGTGAGTCCAGCCAGGAGCCCGATATTGAGTAGCGTGCGCATGGAAACCGTCGGTGCAGTGGTCATGCCTTCTTCTCCTTCAGACGTTCGCCCAGAATGCCCTGGGGCCGGAAGATCAGCACCAGCACCAGCATGGTGAAGGCGATGACGTCCTTGAGCTGGTTGGCCGAGGGAATCCCGAGCCCATCCAGGACCAGATTCGGGCCGATCGATTCGATGATCCCCAGGAAGAGACCGCCGAGCATGGCGCCGGGAACGCTCCCGATCCCGCCCAGCACCGCAGCCGTGAACGCCTTGATGCCGGGGAAGAAGCCCATGAAGAAGTTGACGCCCTGCGGGCGATAGAGCCCGTTGATCACCCCGGCCGCACCGGCCAGCGCACCGCCCAGTATGAAGGTGAAGACGATGACCTTGTCGATGTCGATGCCCATGAGCCGCGCGACTTCTTTGTCTTCGGAGACTGCGCGCATGGCTTTGCCCATCTTGGATTTTTCAACCAGCCAGTAGAGACCAAGCATAAGAATGAGTGCGGCGAAAAAGACCACAACCTGAACGATCGGAATGCTGACCGTGCCAAACTCCATGCTGCCCTGCAGCATGTCTACGGTGGGATAGGACTTGAAGCCGGAACCATAGAAGCCCCGGAACGTATATTGCAGGAAGAAGGAAGCGCCGATGGCGGTAATGAGCGGCACGAGACGGGGCGCCCCGCGCAGGGGGCGATAGGCCACCCGCTCCAGCAAGACGGCGACGCCCATGGATACCAGCGCAGCGACGATCATCCAGAGAATGATGGCCACAATGGGCGCGCTGTCGAGGAGGCCGCTTTTCGCCGTCCAGTCGGCCACGAAGTAGGCCGTGAATGCGCCTGCCATATAGACTTCGCCATGGGCGAAATTAATCATGAGCAGAATGCCGTATACCAACGTGTACCCCAGGGCGATGAGCGCATAAATGCTGCCCTGGGCGAGTCCGGACATGACCAGACTGATCCACTGGGCGGCGGTGTATTTGCCTGACATGAGCGTATTCGTCGCACCGACGACGACGAGCACGATGATAATGATGCGGAGCGCATTGAGGACCCAATCCACCCAGGTCATGCGCTCAAAATAGTCTTTGCTGAGGAAACCCGTCCGGGTCGGTTTGGCGGTGGTTGCCATATCAATTCCTGTCCGTCGAAGTTGAGCCTTTACGGAATGAGCCAGGGAGGGAATTCCCTCCCTGGCTCGACAGTACAACAAGTACTTTATGCCAGTTTCGCTACGTTAGGTAGGAAGCGACAGTCCTTAGGGGGTGAAGATGACGGGCGGCGGCCAGTTGCCGTCAACCTCAGCCTGCGTCACCTCGTAAATGCCAAGCGCCTCGCCGGTGGCGCAATCGCCCGTTTCGCTGCAGGTCAAGGTACCCGTCAGACCGGCATAGCCGGAGGTCGCG
>CAYZLP010000802.1:0-2976 GCA_964478635.1 uncultured Caldilineaceae bacterium | reverse complement strand
AGCCCAGGACGATCTCGTTGGGCCGCTGCACATAGCGCCCGTCGATGATCTTGTAGTGTTCGATGGCTGGGCTGTTCGGATCGAGACCGGCCAGGATAAACATGGGCAAGTCTTTGGTGCTGATAAAACCCAGCACAAAGGGACTCACCGATTCGACTTCGGGCATCCCCTGAATTTGGCGCAGAACCCGCTCGTCCACGCTGCTTAAACTCATGTCGGCTACGTCCCGCTGCATGACGGTGATGTCGCCTGCATCGCCGCTCCCGGCCAAGCCGTTGAGCTGGTCGATCATGCCTTCGATCAGACCGCCGAGCATTACGAGAGTCGCCACCCCGATTCCGATGCCCGCGGCAGAGATGAGGGTGCGCGTGCGCCGGCGCCACAGATTGCGGAAGCTCTGGCTGCCCATGCGCGTGAGAATGCCCTTGGCCTCGCTCGCGCCGCCTCCTTCGTAGCGCAGCGCTTCCACGGGCTGTAGGTTCGCTGCCGTCCATGCCGGATAGAGGCCGCCCACCAGCCCCAAAACCAGGGCCGTCACCATACCCTGGGCGATGATGCCGGGACTGAAGCTTCCTTCCAGGAAGGCCCCCACACTGGGAATCCGTCCGGCCGCCCAGGCCAGGCCGACGCCGAGCAAAACCCCGAGGACGCCGCCCGCCAGGCTGAGCAAGATCGCCTCGCCCATGATCATGCGCATGACCTGACTGCGCCGCCAGCCCACCGCGCGCAGCGTCCCGATCTCGCGCGTGCGTTCCAAGACGCTCATGATCATGGCGCTCATCATGCCCAGGCCGCCGATGAGAATGGCGATGGCCGAAACCCCCCAGGCAAAGCCCTGAAGCATGGACGTCCAGTCCTCGCTCGCGTCGTAACCGCTGGCCTCGGTAACCAGCAGTTCGTCATCAATATTGGCAATGCGTTCCTTGATCAATTCAATATCGGCGTCACGGCGAATGCCGACCTGGAAGAGGCTCACCTGGCGCTGCTTCTGGGCAATCGTCTGAGCATCATCCAGCGTGACGACGCCGCCCGACTCCTCCATACCCTGGCCGGTCTCGTAAATGCCCACGATGCGATAGGGTGTGCCGAAGATGCGCAGCGTGTCGTCAACGCCCATGGAGAGGGCATCGGCCGCGCGCCGGCCGATGGCGATCTGGCTGCCGCCGGTCACCGGCTTCCCCTCGACGATGCGATAGTGATCCATGGCCACGGTCCCCGGATCGTAGCCGTAGACCAGGAAATAGGGGGAGTCCTCCACCGCGATCCAGGTGAAGACGCCCGGCTCCACGGCGGTCACATCCGGCACGGCCGCAATCCGATCGGCCAAGGTTTCGTCGAGACTGCTGAAAAGAACATCGTACGAATTGGACTGAGTGACGAGCAGGTCGTTGCTGAGCCCGAGGACATTGCCGTAGTTCTTGCTGATGCCTGCCGCCATGGCGCCCAGGGCGACAACGGCGGCCACGCCGATGGCAATGCCGAGGATGGTAAGGATGCTGCGCGTGGCGCGTCGCCACAGATTCTTGGCAATCATGATGAATTCATTTTCGCGCCGCTCACGCACCGCGTCAAGGAAAGGCGGCAAAGTATGGCCCGGATGTCAGGCTGCCGTCAGCATGGGGAGGGATGCCACATGCAATCCGCCCGGGTTCTGTGGTATGCTGACCCCATGGACGAACAGCTCGCAACTTCGGAGATTCAGGACGCCTCGGCTTCGCACCTGCTGGCGCCCGACAACCGGCTCTTCGCAGCGGCCGCTCAGGTAACGTTACGGTGGCCGGAGTCGCTACGCGGGGCCTATCCGCTGGCCGTATTATTGGCCGGTCTGGCCATTCCCTTTGTCGGCGCGATTGTCGTCGGCGTACCGCTCTTTTTGCTCTTGGGCCTCTTCGTCGACGAACCATTTGCCCTGTTTGCGGGTGGAGACGACAGCCTCTCGTTGACGATTGAACTCTTGCTCGGTTTCCTACCGATTTTCGTGCTCGTCTGGGGGTGGCTGCGGCTCTTTGAGCGGCGTCGTTTTCGCACCATCGGCCTGGACGGAGGGGGCGCGTTCGTCCAGTATGGCCGGGGACTGCTCGTCGGCTTGGTGATGTTCGGCGCCGGCGTGGCGATCATGTCCCTCTTCGGCTACATGGAAGTGCGTGGGGTCAATCTGGGTTTCGCTGCCTGGTCCGGCGTGCTCATTGTCTTCGCCGGTTGGGTGGTGCAGGGCGCCGCCGAAGAGGTGCTGGCACGCGGCTTTCTAATGCCCATTATCGGCGCGCGCTGGCATCCACTGATCGGCGTCATCCTTTCTTCTTCCATATTCGGCTTGCTGCATCTCTTCAATCCGAACTTGAGTTGGCTGGCCATGGTGAACCTGGTGCTTTTCGGTCTCTTTGCCGCGCTGTACGCCCTCTGGGAAGAAGGGCTCTGGGGCGTCTTTGCCATTCATTCCGTCTGGAACTGGGCCCAGGGCAATCTCTTCGGCTTGCCGGTGAGCGGACAGCCCTTTAGCAGCAACACGTTACTGGAAATGACGGAAACCGGCCCGGATCTGCTGACCGGCGGCGCCTTCGGCCCGGAGGGAGGACTGGTCGTCACCGGCGTTCTGGTGATCAGCGCCCTGGTCGTTTGGCTGATCGCCCGACGGCCCCAGGAGCATGCCCAGAGGTCGCTGCCGCCAACTCCTGCAGACACCACTGATTGATCGGTATGACCATACGCTTATGCAACAAATTCCGCTCTTCTTCAAGGACAGGTTCTTGCCTGTAGATCGACAACTCACGACAGTTGCACCGCTTGCGGCATCGACCCGCCTGGTCCGCCGGCTCCACCCGCTGCTGGCCGGGTTGGCGGTCAGCGCGCTGATTTTTCTCCTTGCTGCCTGCCAACCGATCGTACAGACGGCTCCGGATGCGGACGCAATCGTGGGTGCGCCGGGGGTGGGGGATCGGCTCTATCCAAATTTGGGCAACAGCGGTTATGACGTCC
>CAYZLP010000801.1:0-2986 GCA_964478635.1 uncultured Caldilineaceae bacterium | reverse complement strand
GCCGCATTGCGCTCCGTGCGACCGTACACCTTATCACCATCCGGGCCAAAGATCTCGTGATCCACTTCGGCGATGCCGTCACCATCGCGGTCACCGCGCCCGGTGTCGAAGGCCTCCACCTGGAAGACCAGCCGGCCGTAGACCGTCGTGGCGGTCGAGCCTTCCCCGATCTGGGCAATATCGGCGACAAGGTCGCCGCGCTGTTCACCCCCGTCACCGTCACCGCCACCGTCACCGGCGCCCAGCGCCGGGTTGTCGATGAAGAAATTGACTGACCAGCGCTGGCTGCCGCCGCTGTCGGGGTATACAAACATTTCGGCAAAGTATTGGCCGTTTTGGATGGGGATGCCGGTCTCAGGCCACGTCGCGCCCGGACGAATCTGGAGAACGTTACAGTTGGGCTCCCCGCCGCCGAAGGAGCAGTAGCCTGCCGTGCTCTCGCGTCGGGAGTGAACTTCACGGAAGTTGCCGAATTCCTCTGTGATCTTGAATTCCACAAAATCAATGCCGTCTCCGTCTCGGCTGCCCTCGTCAGGGTCGTTGACGAACATGCGCAGATAGATTCGGTCGCGGAAGGTCGGATTGCCGTTCGGATCGCTGATCATGGTCACGTCGGTCTGGATGTTGCCGTTGAGCCCGCCGCCTCCGCCGCCGCCAAAGACGATCTCCGTGGGCGGCGTGGGTCGGGCCACAGGGGCATCAGTCGGCGTCGGCGTCGGGACCGGCGTGGCTGTGGGCGTGACCGTGGGTAGGGGCGTCGGCGTCGGCGGGATGACGCCGACGGGCAGGTTGATGACCGGCGTCGTACATTCCACGAACTGGGATGCGGCGCTCACCCACCCGCGCTGGCCGCCGGGCGTCACCTCGACCTCCACCCAGGTTCCCAGACGATCCCGGGCGAGCATGTTGACCGTAGCGCCCTGGGTCAAGGAACCAATGGGCGGATCGAAGACCGTTCCCGGGCCGGCGCGCAGGTTGAGGCTGGTTGAGACGACGGTGCACTGGTCTGCCACAGCCTGCGGCGTGGCGGTTGCCGGGATGCGCGTCGCCGTGGCCGCGCTCGTCGCTTCGGCGACGCTGTCGAGTGCGGCTTCATCCACCACCGGCAGCGTGTCCGGATCGTCCAAATCGAGCGCCTCGATCAGCACCCAGCCCTTTTCACCGTCTTCGGACTCCACGAGCACCCAGGCACCGTCCTCACTCCGGCCCAATGCCAGCACCAGACTGCGCGCCGCCACGGCGCCGATCCGCCGGCCGTCAGGCTCATCGAAAAGGCTGGTCCGGCGAGGACCGACGGCGGTTGCAATGGCGTCGGTCGGTTCGCCAGGCGTCAGCGTGAAGGAGAGGGTGTAGTCACCGCTATCCCGACCGGTGGCGCCGGCGAGCACGAGGACAAAGTTCCCGCTGCTCGGTAAGGTGAATGAGACAATACCGCTCACACCGTCTTCACCTTCGGCTTCGGTCAGCGGATCATCGCCGCCGGCAGGGTAGAGTTCGAGGAAGGGATCGAACGCTTCACTGGTTCCTTCCACAGAGATCTGGTCGCCCTGACAGCCGTAGAAGCCCCAGATGGCCGTCCGGCGGGGACGGAGGGTACCGGTGACCGTGCTGCTGGTCGTCAGCGTGCCGTCCACCGGTTCCTCGGCAACAATGCTGGCGGTCACCGTGGCGCTGGGTACGATGGAGAGTTCCAGTTCATAAGGGCCGGCGTCATTGCGGCGTTCGCCGCCGGCAAAAACCGTGTAGGCCGCCGAGACATCGATCACCAGGTCGGAGATGACGGCCGTATCCGCAATCGTTGTCTCGAAGCCGCTGTCCGCGAGCACTGTCTCTTCGGCGTCGACTAGTTCCATGAAGGGCGTAAAGACCGCGCTGCCCATGGTCAGGGTCACTGCATCGCCGGCACAGGCGCGGAAGGTCCAGGCATCCAGTTGACGCGGCTGCAGGTCGCCTTCGACCGGCACGCCGGGGGTCAATACCCGGTCCTCTTCCTGGGCGTAGGAAAGGCCCGTCACGAGCAGTAAAACGGCCAGGCAGGCGGCGACACCCGCCGCCAGCGTCAACGAAATTCGTGAGCGTGAGCGATTCATGGTCCCTCCTCTTCTAGAGCGGCAAGCGCCTCTTCCGCACTGGCGCGGAAGGGAATGCAGCTACAGGTCAATACCTTTTCTTGAAAAATCGGATAGGCGAGAGTAGCGTCGTCGTGCGCAATGCACGCGTCGTGTGCGGCAATGGTTTTGCGCAGAAATTCTACCTCCCGGATCCGGGCTGCAGCAGCGGCCTCGGCATCTTCATCTTGATCCGCCAGAAACGCATCGACCGCGGCGAGATAGGCCTGCATCCGATAGTTGACGCCCAGGCCCATTTGAGTCCAGGCGTAATACTGGGGCTGGCTTTCCACCGAAATTCCGGTCAGGGCCTGCTGTAGTTCCGCCTCACCCGCGACCAGCGCGTCGGTCGCTGCTTCCAGCCGGTTGTCCAGGGAGTAGGCCAGCGCGGCCACCCGTTCGGCCAACCCCAGATTCATGCGGGCATAGGCCTCGATCTCCGGCCAGAAGGAGTCAGGCGCCAACGCCACGGCCGTCTCCAAATGGGCGACGGCGGCTTCCGCATCGGCGATCGCGCCTTCGAGGCTTGGTGAAGCATAGGCGAAGTCGGCCAAGTCGGTGCAGGCTGCTTCTTCCGGCGTCAGCTCTCGTCCCTGGGCAAAGAAGAGCTGGGCGCGGTCCATGTGGACATAGGCCCGCAACATGTGGGCGTTCACATAATCCGGGTTGATGGCCAGCGCCCGCTCCGCGGCTTTTTCCGCCTCATCAATCTGCCGGGCGTAGTAGGCCGCCCGTCCCATAAAGGTGTAGAAGACCTCTTTGCCTTCGTCATCCTCCCAATCGGTCAGCTGCCGGTCGGCTTCCTGCAGGACGGCCAGGGCCTCTTCATGCTGACCGGCGAAATCATAGGTCATGGCTTGGGTGAGCCAGAAGATGGC
>CAYZLP010000800.1:0-2989 GCA_964478635.1 uncultured Caldilineaceae bacterium | reverse complement strand
TTTCGGCCATCTGCTCGTCTTCTTCGCCCAGTTCCTTCTGGATGGCCTTCATCTGCTCGCGCAGGAAGAACTCGCGCTGCATGCGCTCCATCTCACCCTGGGCCTCGGACTGGATCTTGCGGCCCAGTTCGAGCACCTCGACTTCTTTGTTGAGCAGTTGGGTCAGCGAAAGGAGCTTGTCGTGGACGCTGTCCAGTTCCAGAAGCGACTGGGCATCGGCCGTGTCCAGGCGAATGCTGCTGGCCGTCAGGTAGGCAAGCTGGCGCGGATCCTCGGCGTTGATGGCCATCATGGCCAGCTCTTCCGGCAGCTGCGGTTCCAGTTCAATGAGCTGACGGAAAAGCTTCTCCACAGTGCGCACCAGCGCGTCCATCTCGATGCCCTCTTCGATGGTTTCGGGCAGCGCCTCCACCCGGGCGCGAAGGTAGGGAGATTCCTGGGTATACTCGACGATACGAATGCGTTCCAGGCCCTGGACCAGGAGCCGGATCGTGCCGTCTGGCGTGCGGAGCACCCGGTGTACCTGCGCGGCCGTACCCACAGAATGGACCTGATCGGGACTCGGCTCAGCGATGTCCTCGTCGTGGCCCGTGACCAGCGCGATGATCCGGTTTTCGGGCAAGTTGTCCTCGACCAACCGCAAGCTGCGCTCTTGGCCGATGGGCAGCGGCAGCCACATCATGGGATAAACGACCACGCCCCGCAAGGGCAGCACGGGCAATTCATCGGCCAAGAAAGGCTCCAGGGGCTCCAGATCGGGGTCGAATTCGTCGGCAAATTCGTCGGACTCGTAGAGCACTTCATCCTCGCTGCCGCCCCAATCATCTAGTTCATAATCTTCAAAATCACGCTTCATGTTTCACCTGTAGGGCTGTCAGGTTCTGTTGTCTGGCCATTGTACCACAAAGGGGTGCGGGGATCGGGGGATTCTCGATCCCGATCGCCGAAATTCTGATCACTGCAATAGAACGCGGATTGGGCGGATCAGGCGGATTTATACGGATTTTTTTTGGTTTTAATCCGCCAGATCTGCTCAATCCGCCCAATCCGCGTTCCATCAAAGATAGGCTGTCTGGTGACGAAACGTGAACGCTTCTCCGGACCGCCCTGCTGCAAGCTTTGGTTCGATTCGGAAGCGCAGTGGTATACTGGCCATTCAACTCGAAGAGTTACGGGAATGAAAGCAATAGGCAACCCGGACGCACATCTGCAATCGCGCAATTACGACAACAATTATGTCAATTTCCTCCCTAACGCTGGAAGGCTTCAATGACCGTCTCGCCGCCAGAACGCCTACACCGGCCGGCGGCAGTGCCGCGGCCGTGGTCGGCAGCCAGGCCGCAGCCCTGGTCAGCCTGGTGATTCGCTTCACGCTCGGCAAACCCGACTACGCCGGCGTCGCCCGGGTACTGGAGCGCGACCTTGCCCAGAGCGAGGCATTGCGCCGTCGCCTCCTGGCCCTGGCCGATGAAGACGCCAGGGCATTTGAGAGGGTCATCGCGGCCTATGCCATGGCCAAGGAGCCGCCCGAAGCCAAGTCGGCCCGCTCGGCGGCCATTCAGACGGCGCTCAAAGGCGCCACCATCATCCCCTTCACCACGGCGGAGCAGTGCCTGGCCGTCATGCAGCTCATCGGACCTGTCGTCGAGGTCGCCAATCCGACCGTTGCCGGCGACGGCGTCACTGCGCTCTTGCTCGTCAACGGTGCGCTCGGCAGTTCGTTGGCCAACGTGCGGGTCAATCTCCAGGCAATCCGAGACCAGGCCTTCGTGGAGCAATGGGCCGCCAAAGCCGACAAGCTGACGGACGCAGTCTCGGCCGCCTATGTGGCGGCACAGCTTGCGTGTGAGGCAGCCCTGGGGACATCCCTGTAGTGGCCAATCTCCGACAGAACATTTCGTCATGAGCGCTTCCCCATCGACAAGCACGCCACAGACGCATACGCCATTATCAGACACAGTGACAGTGACAGTGACAGACACAGTGACAGCGGACGCGCCGCGCCGCCAAACGGGGCGACTCCACGCGGCAGTCCTCCTGGGCTATCTGCTGCTTACCCTGGTGATGACGTGGCCCCTGGTCACTCAATTCAATACGGCCATCCCCGGTGATGGTTTCGACGGCTGGCAGAATTACTGGAATCAGTGGTGGATCCGGATTGCCCTGATCGACCAGCAGAGCAATCCGCTCCGTACCGATCTGCTCTTCCATCCGACGGGCGTGACCCTCTATTTTCACACGCTCAATCCCTTCAACGGCTTGACGACGCTGCCGGTCCAGCTGGCCTTCGGCCTGATCCCGGCCTACAACGCCGCGGTCTTGCTGGCCTGGGTTCTGGGCGGCTACGGCGTCTTCCTGCTGACGCTGGATCAATTAGCCATTCACTATTCTCGATTTTCAATTGTCGGTCAAAGACACACGGTTGGCGCAGGCTCCGACGGGCTAAGCCAACGGCAATTGCACAACGCGGAAAGTTCTGCCTACTGGGCCGCCTTCCTGGCCGGCGCCATCTTCACCTTTTCACCCTTCCACATGGCGCACCTCCTGGGCCACATGCAGGTGATGAGTCTTCAGTGGCTCCCGTTCTACATCCTCTATCTCCTGCGCGCGCTGACGGCCATCAAGCGGGGGCGGCCGTGGCTACGGGAAGGGCTGCTGGCCGCGCTCTTTCTGATCCTGGTGGGTCTGTGCGACTGGTATTTCGTCCTCTACCTGGTCTTCTTCACAGGGCTGGCCATTCT
The DNA here is from genome assembly GCA_964478635.1 of uncultured Caldilineaceae bacterium. Taxonomy (GTDB): domain Bacteria; phylum Chloroflexota; class Anaerolineae; order Caldilineales; family Caldilineaceae; genus JAGRCP01. The sequence goes on along the minus strand of CAYZLP010000800.1, from coordinate 248 downwards.
CTGGTCCTGGCTCGGCGCGCCCCGTTCGAGCGGTTCCACACCGGGATGGCGCGCGCGTCTGCTGGAATTGGCCCGGCTGCTCCTGCCCGCGCTATTGGCGGGCGCGCTCTTCTTCATCGCCCTGAGCTTCTGGCTGGTGCCCATGCTCGCGGAGACCCGGGCGTTTTCGTTCATGGTGCGCCCGGCTCAAGATCTCTACATTCTCAGCGCCAGCGTCATGGATTTTCTCGTTCCCAACCGGCTGCACA
>CAYZLP010000799.1:0-2996 GCA_964478635.1 uncultured Caldilineaceae bacterium | reverse complement strand
AGCCGGTCGAAATCCGCCATCGTGCCGAACATGGGATGAATGGCGCAGTAGTCGGCCACATCATAGCCGAAGTCGGCCATAGGTGACGGATAGATGGGTGATAGCCAGACTGTCTTGACCTTCAACGTCTGTAGATAGTGCAGGCGTTTTTGAATGCCGTTGAGATCGCCGACACCATCACCGTCACTGTCCTGAAATGAGCGAGGATAGACTTGATAGACGATGCCGGTCTGCCACCAGCGAAGAGAGTCATTCATCTGAGTGTGCTTTCGTTTGAATAAGGGATGGGGAGAGTGGGAGAAGACGAACTTCGGAGATTATCATTGGCCGCCGGCAACGACCCCTCAATCTCCAAACCGCGCAATCTCCCACGCTCGAGATTTCGAAATTCCTCAATCACCGAACCCGATATCGCCACACGCCGCCAACGGCTTCCATTTCCACCCGCCCTTCGTCTTCCAGCAGATCGAGATAGCCCAGGACCATCCAGACGGCCGACATATTGACATAACGGGAGGGTGAATACATGTTCTCGACTAATTCTGCCACAGTCTCGACCCCGGCCGCCACGTGGCCAAAGCATTCTTCCTTGCGCTGCGCGATGCGCGCAATCTGGCGCTCGATTACGCAGTGGGCAGCGTCGAACGGTCGCCCATGGCCCGGATACACGCAGTCGATCTCCAGCCCCTGGACGCGGCCCAGCGAATGCAGAAAGAGGGGGAGCGAGCGCACTCCCTTTGCCTTTGCCCGGGACGGTTCGACTACGGGCGTGGGCGTGCGCGCCAGCAACATGTCCGACGAGAGCAGGCGCCGGCTTTCTGGCTGATAGAAACAGGTTTGGGTGCTGGCGTGACCGGGCAAATGCAGGACTTGCCAGCTTGCAGCCCCCAGCGTGATGGCGTCCCCGGCCTGCAGCGGAGTCACGCGTGGGGCCGGCACGCCGTCATAGTTCTCCAGCACCCATTGGGAATAGGCGACCATCCAGTCTTGCTCCACTGGGGACAGGCCCATGGCCGGCAGAAAGGTCGTCGCGTAGTAATCGCGCCGCACCTGCCAGTTGGCGCGGAAGTTGGTCAGCCATTCGTAGCCCGCCTCGATTACGAAAAAAGTCGCCTCGCTCTCCCGGGCCAGCCGCGCCGCCTGACCGAAGTGGTCGATATGAATGTGGGTGATGAATACCTTGCTCAGATCGGCCGGCGTCACGCCATGTTCAGCCAGACCGGCCAGCAGGGCCCGCCAGACCTCTTCCGAACTGTCGCCGGTGTCGATGAGCACCGGTTCGGGTTCCAAGAAGAGATAGGCGTTCACGGTGGTGCGGTCGATGGCAAAGGGCAATTCGAGCCGAATCGGTTTGCCATCTCGATGAGACTGCATGAGCAAGTATCCTCAGCCGGAGCTTGTCGACGGTTTCTGCATAGCGGATTGTATTGCGCTTGCGGTCGATGTGCCAATTGTGGCCCGGTTGGCGCAACATGAGGCCAGCGTCCTCATACTACCCGTTCTCTGCCGGAGGCTTCTCCATGATGAAAATGATGGCTTGGGGCAGATTGCGCAATGGCGCACGGGGATCGTCCTCCGGCCACAGTTCGTCCAGCAGGGCTTGGGGCGGTTCCGGTTCCACGAGGCGGACCAGGCGCAGGCCGGCTTCTTGGCCCAGGTCGAGCCAGCGGGCAATGGTCCTGTGCTGCGACGCGAGCCTGATTTCGGGGCCTGGATAGGACCAGCGGAAGGGGTCGGCGGCAAAGTAGCTGCGACTTGGGTAGCTGACCAACTCTTCGTCTACATCATCAAAGAAGCAGGTGCGGAGGGGATGGTCCAGGGCATAGATCAAGCGTCCGCCCGGCTTGAGGACCCCTGCCATGGCGCGAAAGGCCCCGGGGAGATCTGTCACATAAGGCAGGACATAGGATGCGATCACCAGGTCGAAGTTCATCTGACTCAGGGATGTCAGATCTTCCACACTGCCTTCTACCCACTCGACTTCTACGCCGGCAGCCGCAGCCCGCGCCGCAGCCGCAGCCAGCTGCCCTGCGCTGAGATCGAGGCCGGTCACACGTGCACCCTGGCGTGCCAGGGCAATGCTGCACTGGCCGGCGCCGCAGCCAACCTCAAGAATTGCCTGATTGCGCGTCTCGCCCAGCAGCTGCAACTCGCTTTCCGGGGGCGCCCACGGACCGTAAAGACTGCAATCGTCTTCGTGCAGGTCTTCTCGGGTCAGATAGGCGCTGATGGCCTCCCAGGCCGCTTTCATATCCATACCGCTAGCATGCCATAGGCCTGGACGCCTGCCAACTCCGCCCAATCTCAAGCCCGCCAAGAGAGCAAGCAAATAACGCCGTCTGAGCTTGCCGCGGTCTGAGCCTGTCGAAGACCCAAAGACCGCGGCAAAACGTATTTGGGCTTTCCCCACTCATTGAGGTACTTTGATGCCCATGGTCAAACTCAATGCATTCATCCCCGATCACCTGGAATCAGCCGCCGTACTCCTGGCCCAACGCCACGCCGCCGATCGCCGTGCAGCATCCCTGCTGCCGGTTCGTTTTGACCAGCCGGCAAACGCGTTGAGTGCGCTTGAAGACCTACGCCGGCGCCGCACGGGCGGATTGACAGCCTTCGACGGGGAGCAATTGCAGGGGTACCTCATCGGCGCCGCCGACGAAAGTGCGCTCATGGGCCGCACCGTCTGGTTCGCGCTCGAGAGCTACGCCCTGGCGCCGGACGCGGAGCCGGAACTGTTGCGGATTCTCTATGCTGGGCAGGCCGGACACTGGGTCGAACAGGGCTATTTCAATCACTATGCGCTGGCGCCGGCCCGCTCGGTCCTGCTAGATGCTTGGCTGAGCCTCGGCTTTGCCTATCAGCAGGCCTATGGGCTGCTCGAGCTTTCCGAGGTCGAGGACGTCGCTCCGCCGGCGGGGTTGGTCCTGCGTACGGCCCGGCCGGCGGATGGTCCCGCCCTGGCTGCGATGGCCCATTTTACGGCCGCCCATCAGACC
>CAYZLP010000798.1:0-2996 GCA_964478635.1 uncultured Caldilineaceae bacterium | reverse complement strand
GGGGAACATCACCGCGCGGGGAGCACGATCCCGCTGCTGGAGCGAACCGAGGGCGGCGCGCCCCAGGTGATCCGTGAACCCGAAACCAATTACTACATCGACAGCGACGCCTGGCGCGCCGAACTGCTGGCCCTGGACACAGAGCTTTTCGAGGCGCGAAAATGAATGGGCCGCGGGCGCCGAGGATGTGACCGTTTCGCGCAGACTTGCGAAGTTGCCAAAGCTGACCCGATCCGCCGCATCCGCACAATTCGCGGTCGTAACGACTTGGCAATCGGTCAAATCGAACGCGGAGTAGGCGGATTTACCGAATCAACGCGGATTATCATTCAGATTGATCAGGGGAAATCCGCCAACTCCGTTCGATCCGCGGTCTATGATCCGGCGCGCAGCCAGCCGAAGAGGCGCTGGGCCAGCTCGGGCTTGGGCGGTTCGGGCTCCAGCCTGGCGGAAGTGAGCGCATCAACCAGTTCCTGGCCCGTCTGAAATCGTTCCTCGGGCTTCTTGGCAATGGCTTTGAGGATAATGCTCTCCAGCTCCGGGGATACCCAGTGAAATTCGGACGGGGGCGGCGGTGCCTCGTTTACGTGGGCGTCCAGCACCTCCGAGCGCCCGCCGTAAAAGGGCTTGCGACCGGAAAGCATGCGGTAGAGCACAATGCCCAGGGCATAGAGATCGGCCCGGCCGTCCACCGGCTGATCGGGCACGATCTGCTCCGGCGCCAGAAAGGCAGGCGTGCCGTAGATGCCGACCTCGTGTTCGGGCGGGTTGCCGATTTCAAAGACGGTGCCGAAATCAAACAGCAGGGCCCGGCCGTCTCTTGTCAACATAATGTTGGACGTTTTGATGTCCCGGTGGACGAAACCCTGCTCGTGAAGGTAGTCCAGGGCCTGCGCGATCTGGCGGATGATGTCGATGGCGGCCGCCTCACCGATTGTCTTGCTGCGCAGGAGGAAGTCTTCCAGCGTTTCTCCTACAACCAATTCCATGGCCAGATAGGGCACGCCGTTCACCTCGCCGGCATCGTACACTTGGATGATGCCCCGGTGACGCAAGCGGGTAAGGGTCCGGTACTCCAGTTGAAAGAGGGCCCGCAGGTGCCGTTGTGCCGCCGCGGCCGGCATGAGCACCTTGAGCGCCACCGTGCGGCCCCGGCTGTCCTTTGCGCGATAGACGCGCGCAACTGCACCTTCGCCAAGAACTCCTTCAATCTGATAGGAACCAAAGCGATTGGCCGGCAACTGGCCTGAGCTGTAGCTGCTCGTGGTGCTCGGCATAGGCGACGCCTGCGGATTGAACCAAAGCACGAATTTTGTGCATTATATCCAACCGTACCCCCATTGTAAACCAGCAGATTGCACAAAAAAGGGGCGTGATCGGCAATCCGCCAATCACGCCCCTGCGTTTCCAGCCTACCGACCATCAACAATCGACCATCCCTTAGTCGTCGCCGGCTGCGCCGTAGCCAGGCAGGTCGTAGGCGCCCATGCCGTGCTCGGAGAGATCCAGGCCGGCCTGCTCTTCTTCGGGCGAGACACGTAGGATGCCGATGCCCTTCAGAATGGAGAAGAGAATGAAAGAGGTGATGAACGCCCACGCCGGGATGACGATGGAGCCGATCAACTGGGGCATGAAAGCATAGCCGCCGAAGATGCCCGTGGCGAGACCACCCCAGATGCCAACCAGACCGTGGACCGGCCAGGCGCCGACCGTATCGTCAATCTTGAAGGCTTCGAGCAGATCGATGCCTACGCCGACCAGGATACCGGCCACCGCGCCGATGATGAGCGCTTCTACATTCGTCACGGAATCACAGTTGGCCGTAATGCCGACCAAACCCGCCAGCATGCCGTTGAGCGTGTAGCCCAGGTCCGGCTTGCTTTTGCGAATCCAGCTGTAGAGCATGGCCAGCAATGTACCGGCGGCTGCCGCCAGGGCCGTGTTGGTGGCAATCAGCATGGTGGCGTCGGTATTGGCGGCGCCGGTGAAGGCCAACTGGCTGCCCGGATTGAAGCCGAACCAACCGATGAAGAGAATGAAGACGCCCAGGGTAGATAGCGCCAGACTGTGGGGCGGGAACGGATTGGTCTTGCCTTCGCTGAAGCGCCCGATGCGGGGGCCGAGGACGATGACCGCAGCCAGGGCCGCAAAGCCGCCGACGGCATGAACCAGAATCGAGCCGGCAAAGTCATAGAAGCCCATCTGATCCAGCCAGCCGCCGCCCCACTTCCAGTAACCGGAAATTGGATAGATGATGGCCGTAATGACGATACTGTAAATTAGATAGCCGGAGACCTTCATGCGACCGGCGACCGCGCCCGAGACGATCGTGGCGGCCGTGGCGGCGAATGCGGCCTGGAAGAGGAAATCAATCTGCGGGTTCAAATTGCCCGGCAGCGCCTCCGGCGGCGTGGCGCTGATACCGAGGCCGCTAAATGCCAGCCACCCGGGAATGATTTCGTTGGCGCCGTACATGATGCTGTAGCCGACCAGCCAGAAAATGACAATGCCGGCAGCCAAATCGATGATATTCTTGAACATGATGTTCACGGCGTTTTTGGCCGAGTTGAAACCAGCCTCTACCATCGCGAAACCGGCCTGCATGAAAAGCACCAGAACGGCAGCAATAAAGAGAACAATGTTGTCGACCGCATAGGCCAACTCATTCGTGCTTACACCGCCATCTTGAGCGAATGCCGCAGTGGCAGCGACCAGGCTTAGTATAAGTGCGAGAGGCAATGCCCGCAGAAGCTTGGAAACCATTTACCCAAAACCCTCCTATCAATGAAAGGATGCCTGCAATTGGTACTGCACCATCGTTTGCTTGTGGCGTTATTCACAAGCCTGCCCCATGATAATCGAGTCGCTACCCTGTCTCAATGTGCATGTTGCACAAAATATCTGTAAATGCGGTGTGAATCTTGACTTAGGACGGCGGAACTTTGCCTGATGACTGGATGATTTGCACATGGGCTCGCGTAATCCGTATTCCAATC
>CAYZLP010000797.1:0-3003 GCA_964478635.1 uncultured Caldilineaceae bacterium | reverse complement strand
GTCCACGGACATGACCGTCGGATCGGGGAAGAACTGGTAGAAAAGCCAGCGTACGATCCAGACGGCCACCGCGCCCTTTAGCGCATCCCCCAGGACGGTGGGGATGGCGGCTTTGAGCCCGGCCGCGCGCCAGGCATTGGTGCCGCCGGTGCGGCCGCTGCCGACCGTGCGAATGTCCACGCCGTACAGGCGGCAGACCCACAGTCCGACCGGAATCGAGCCGAGGAGATAGCCGATCACGGCAGCAATTGGGACGAGAATCCAATAGGTCAACGAAAGGGCTCCTTTTATCCGATTTTGGAGCGGCGTTCAATATAGCGCACAACAAACGAAAGCACGAGCGTCATCGAAAGAAAGATGATGGCAACGGTGTTGTAGCCCTCGAAAGCCCGGAAGGTTCGGCTAATGTACTGGCGCCCAAGCTGGAGCGTCTCCTCCAGGGCCAACACGGAAATCAACGCGCTGTCTTTGAGCAGCGCAATCAGGTCGTTGCCTAGGGGCGGCAAAATCAAGCGCACGGCCTGGGGCAAGATCACATAGGTCATGGCCTGGACGTAGCTCATCCCCAGACTGCGGGCCGCCTCCATTTGGCCTTTGCCGATGGCCTGAATGCCGCCCCGGAAGACCTCGGAAATATAGGCGCCGTAGCCCAGGGCCAGACCGATAATTGCCCGGTGCAGCATGGGCGGATCGTAGAGGCCGTTGGTCCCATCCCGCACGGCCGGACCGATGACGAAGCCGGCGTAGAGGATGATCACGAGCATGGGCAGGCCGCGCATGACCTCGACATAGACCGTGGACAGATGAAAGACGATTGGATTCGAGCTCAAGCGCATGAGGCCCACAAAGAGCCCGATGATCAGGGCCAAGACGTAAGAGAGAATGGTGACCTGGAGGGTGAGCCGCACACCGGGCAGAATAAACGCGAATGCGTCCCCATAGTATTGGGCGCGCTGTTCATCCGCCATCACATAAATACCGAAGATAAAGAGGGCGACAACGATAATGACCAACCACCACGGCACGCCTCGAGCCATGCCCGAAAAATCTCTTTGTTGTTCCTGCAAATCGGGCGCCATGGTCAATTCCTATGGGTGTACATTTGACAGATCGGTGATTCAAGATCGACGGGCGTGACCGGATATGCAACGTCTCCACGCGGTGCCGCGTGACCGGATTATGGTGGTGGAGACGTTGCAATGCAACGTCTCCACACGGTGCAACGTCTCCACACGGTGCAACGTGGCCGAATTATGATGGTAGAGACATTGCAGTGCAACGTCTCTACAGGTGGGTTAGAGCAGGTCTTTCAACGCCGCCAATGCCGCGTCGTAATCCGGATGTTGGGCGATTTCGGGTACATATTCGACGTAGCGCACCACGTCATCCGCGTCGATGATGAACATGGAGCGCTGCTCGACCCGGGCATCCTTAACGTGGGTGCCGTAGGCGTCACCGAACGCCATATCCACGTGATCCGACAGCATCTTGACCCGGTCGACGCCGGCCGCGCCGCACCAGCGGGCCTGGGCCATGGGCAGATCGGTGCTGACCGTCAGGACGACGACGTTATCGCCCAGGCTGCTGGCCTCTTCATTCATGCGCCGCGTTTGGGCATCACAGATGCCCGTATCGATGCTAGGCACGACGCTGACCAGGCGTACCTTGCCGGCCGTGTCGCCCAGGAGAGAAAATCTGCTGCCGAAGCCGCCATCGGCCAGAACAACATCCGGTGCAGCATCACCCACGGCGACGGGCGTACCCAGCACTTCGAACTCCTTTTGCCCCTTCAGGGTCACACTTCGTTTACTCACACTGAAACTCCTTTAACAATTGGAAGGGTTCTCGATGGTATGCGCGGTCAGGTTGACCGCACCGGTGCAATATGTATCTCATTTTGGGCCGGCAGACAGCAAGCCGACTTCCGGTCCCGGTTCTCGATCCGGTCACGCCCTACATGCGCAGACGCGGATCGAGCGCATCGCGCAAACCATCGCCCAGCAGGTTGAAGCCGAGCACGGTCAACATGATGGCCAGGCCGGGGAAGAGCATGACCCACCAGGAGCCGGAAAGGATGAACTGCAGGCTGTCCACGAGCATTTTGCCCCATTCAGGATAGGGCGGCTGTTGGCCCAGACCGAGGAAGCCCAGGGCCGCAGCGTCCAGCACGGCGATGCCCATGCTCAGCGTCGCTTGGACGATGATGGGGGAGAGGCCGTTGGGCACGATGTGGTTGAAAAGCACGCGTCCCTGGGTGGAGCCGATACTGCGCGCCGCCATGACATAGTCTTCCTCGCGGAGTGAGATGGCCACAGAACGGGACAGCCGCGCGTAAACCGGTATGTAGACAATACCGATGGCGATCATGGTGTTGCGCAAACCCGGCCCCAGCGTCGTCACCAGCGCAATGGCCAGCAGGACATAGGGAAAGGCCAGCATGATGTCCATCAAGCGCATGAGTACGCTATCGACCCAGCCGCCCGCCATCCCGGCGATCAGTCCGATCAGGGAGCCAAAGAGTAACGAAATGCTCACGGACAGAATGGCCACCTGCAGAGATACGCGCGCGCCGTGCAGCACGCGCCGCAGCACGTCGCGCCCCAAATCGTCAGTGCCAAACGGATGCTCACGGGAAGGCGCTTCCAGCCGGGCGGACAGGTCCAGATCGCGCCGGGCGTCGTAGTCGTCAAAAATCGGGACGAAGATCGCAATCAACACGAACGAGACGACGAGAAAGAAGCCGACCCGGGCATTGGTGGAACGAAAGAGGCGCTTCAAAACGCGCCGGGTCTGGCTCTCATGCCGGCTCGACGGCGGGACTGCGGCTAGGGTCAAGTCATTTGCTACGGCCATAAGCTTCGCTATTGATAACGGATGCGTGGGTTGAGCCACGCGTAGGAAATGTCGACAAGAAGATTGACCAAGACGAAGGTGAAGGCAATGATCAAGGTCACCGACTGGACAATGGTATAGTCCCGCGCGCCGATGGCGTCGAAGACCCAC
>CAYZLP010000796.1:0-3004 GCA_964478635.1 uncultured Caldilineaceae bacterium | reverse complement strand
TTCCGGGAAGGCTGGCGCGGTAGCGGCGGTCTCGCGGTCAAAGCTTCCCGGAAGCTGCGACCGGCCGAGGTTGGTCGTGCTGAGTGTCTTCCGGGAAGATAATTGGCGGGACGAAGGATGAAAATCCGCACAGATCCGCTTGATCCGCGGCATCCGCGGTCCATTTCCAGGGCGGATCTCCTTGCCCAACTTGCTCTCACTTGGTCGCGATCTGGATCTTTGTCGGACCGACCGGCTACGTTTGTCGGACATTCGATAAACCTGTCCATGTCAGACCGATTTTTGGGCTGATTTGATGCCATTCGGCCATGCGATTCTTGTTTGCCAAGCGGGACGCTGTGATATAATTCGCCTTTGTATGAACGAGAAACAATCGCAGGGCAATCCGCAGCGGCCAAATTCGAGCGGCCCACGCTCGTCAAATACCGTGCCCATCATCGCAACGATTCTGTACAGTGTTGCGCTTTTGACGGTTACAGCCTTTGCCAGCAGCCAGCTGTATGAATGGGCCCGGGCGCGGATCGTCAATTCTTCGCCCCTGGCCAGCATGGAAATGCTGTCGGCTTCGCTGCAGCAGGCCATGCCACAGGAACCGGCGGAGGCTGTCCCGGCCGTCGACGGTGATGCCGTCGCACCAGAAGCACCGTCAGAGGCGGTCGCGCCGGTCCCGCCTTCCATCCAGCCGATCAATATTTTGGCCCTCGGCACCGACGGCCGGCCCGACGAGACTGGCCCGCCTTTGACCGACACCATGCTCCTGCTTTCGCTGGACCCGGCGTCCGGTATGGCGGGCATGCTCTCCTTGCCGCGCGATCTCTGGGTGCCGATCCCGAATTTGGATACGTCGGCCAAGATCAACACCGCCTACATGATCGGCGAAAGCAGCAACTATCCCGGCGGCGGTACTCAGCTGGCCAAGGACACGGTGGGTAGCTTCATCGGCCAACCGGTTCAGTATTACGTCCGCGTCAGCTTTGACGGCTTCGTGGAACTGGTTGACCTGATCGGCGGCGTTGAAGTCATGGTGCCGACGACCATTCACGACGAGAGCTATCCCACGAGCGACTATGGCGTGGAGACCTTTCACCTCGATGCCGGTCTCCAACACCTGGACGGCGCGACCGCCCTGAAGTATGTGCGTACCCGCAACGTGGACAGCGACTACGGCCGGGCTCGCCGCCAGCAGCAGGTGATCCGCGCCGTGGCCGACAAGGTGATGCGCGCCGACATGATTCCGACCCTCATCGCCAAGGCGCCGCGCCTGCTCTACACCATGCGCAGCAGTATCGATACCGATGTGCCCATGGCCCTGGCCCTGGATCTGGCCAATTACTTCCGCACGGCCTCTCTTCAGGAGATCCGCCAACTCGTGTTGGACGGGCGCTATGGGGAAGAGACCTACAGTGAGGACGGTCAGTGGATTCTGCTGCCCGATCGGACGCGCGTCCGGGCGGCGCTCAACACCTTTTTCAGTCCGGTGGCCCAGAGCGGGGCGGATTCCGTGGCCCAAACGGATCCGAGTTGGATCCGGGTCGAGATCCTCAACGGTACGGGCGAGCCGGGCATCGCCGCTCAAACGCGGGACCTGCTCCAATCACAGGGTTGGCAAGTGGTCTCTATCGGCGACGCCGACCGCAGCGACTACGACCATACGTTAATCGTCAACTATGGGATTCCGGATGCCATGATCGAGCAGATGAGCAGCGATCTCGCCCTGAAGCCCGACCTCTCGACGCTTAACGGACTCAATCCCACCGGGCCCATCGATATGCGTATCGTCGTCGGCCGCGATTTGTTGGACAGTCTGCGCTAACTGCAGGGCTCAACTCATTCCCCGAATGTTTTTCTCGCCCGTACATGACGCGTCCAGGCCGGAGCGAGACTACTCACCCACGAGACATATCTAGGCGTGCCACGTCGCGATGACCGTCTCGTTCTAATCTGCCCGATTTCAGATCATGAGGTGCATCAGTGTCCGGGAGACGAATCACAACCTTTGCGCTCGGCTTTGCGGCAGGATTCGGCGTCTACCGCCTTATGCAAACCCCTTCTCTCGGCTCGGCACCGCAGTCGGAACCGGCAGTGGATTATCCCGGCGCAATGGAGAAGCTGCAGGCGCTGGAGGCGCTGGATACGGCACGGGTGAATCCAGCCTGTCGCACCCGGCTCCTCACCCACGGACACGCGACGGAGCGGGCCATCGTCATGCTCCATGGTTTTACCAATTGTCCCCAACAATTTGTCGATCTGGCCAACGAGTTCTTTGACGCGGGCTTCAATGTGTTGATTCCCCGCCTGCCCCGCCACGGGTTGGAGCGTCTGGCCGAAGATCTGAAGGATGTCACGGCCGAAGAATTGCTGGCGACGGCCGACCGGGCGATCGACATTGCCCATGGCTTGGGCGAGCGCGTGATTCTTTTCGGCTTCTCCATGGGCGGTCTGATTGCCGGCTGGTTTGCCCAGAATCGGAAGGACATCGATCGAGTGATTCTGGTTTCACCCGGGTTCGGGATGGCGGGCGTCGCCCCGACGCTGATGTCAGTGTATGCCAATGGATTGGGCTGGCTGCCCAATTTCTTTCGCTGGTGGGATGCCGACGTGCGCGAGCGTCGGGAGGGGCCACAGCATGCCTACCCGCGCATTCCGTCCCACGGAATCGCGGCGCTGCTACGCTTGAGCCTGGCCCTGCAGCGGCAAGCGCATACGACTCGGCCGGCGGTTGCCGACATTTTGGTGGTGACCAATCCCTGCGATGACACGGTGCGTAACTCGGTAACCGAGGAAGTAGTGTTCTACTGGCGTTTCCATGGCGCAGACGTTGCGACCTACTGTTTTCCGCAGGAATGGGCCCTCATACACGACATCATCGATCCCGAGCAGACCCAGCGCCAGACGGAACGCGTCTATCCTGTCTTGCGCGATCTAGTTTGTTGAGCGACCTCCCCATCCGACCCGTCCGAACGAACGTGTGCTCACCCGACCGCTGGGAACACGTCAGTTCGGT
>CAYZLP010000795.1:0-3004 GCA_964478635.1 uncultured Caldilineaceae bacterium | reverse complement strand
GCGGTCGACGGGCAGCGGCTGCGTAGCCAGGTGCGCCAGATGAAAGAATATGTGCTGCGCAATCTGCCCGATCTGCTGGAAACATTGGAAAGCAATCTGACGGCCAATGGCGGCCACGTACACTGGGCCGTCGATGGCGCAGACGCGGCCCAGATCGTCCTGGACATCGCGCGCCGGGCCAACGTGCAAAAGGTCGTGAAGTCCAAATCCATGGCCACCGAGGAAATTCACCTTAACGGCGTCCTGGAGCAGTCGGGCATGCGCGTGGTCGAAACGGACCTGGGCGAATACATCATCCAGCTCGACAACGAGCCGCCCAGCCACATCGTTGCACCCGTCGTTCACAAGCGCATCGAAGACATCAGCCAGGTCTTCCAGCGGGAGTTGGACATGCCGGCCACGCTGGATCCTGCCGTCATGACCGGCGCGGCCCGCCAGGCACTACGGCGCGAATTTCTCAGCGCGGAGATGGGTATAAGCGGCTGCAACTTCGCCATTGCCGAAACGGGCACCATCTGCATCGTTACCAACGAGGGCAACGGGCGCATGGTCTCCAGCATGCCCCGGGTCTACGTCGTGCTCATGGGCATTGAGAAACTCGTGCCCACGGTAGAGGATGCTTTCCTCCAATACCAGGCCCTCTGCCGGAGCGCCACGGGCCAGCAGTGCAGCGTCTATCTTTCCATGACCAGCGGCCCGCGCCCCGCCGATCACCCGGACGGACCGGCTGAATTTCACGTCATTCTCATGGACAACGGCCGGCTCGACATGCTGGCCCGGGGCTATGGCGAGGCGCTCATGTGCGTGCGCTGCGGCGCGTGCCTCAATGTCTGCCCCGTCTACCGGGAGATCGGCGGCCACGCCTACGGCAGCACCTACAGCGGCCCTATCGGCGCGGTCATCAGCCCGCTGCTCCATACGGACGTGACCGAGGCCCAGAAGCTGCCCCACGCCAGCACCCTCTGCGGCGCGTGCCGGGATGCCTGCCCGGTCAAGATCGATCTGCCCCGGCTGCTCCTCGACCACCGGGCCGACCAGGTGGCCGAGGGCGATGCGGCCTGGGTCGACCGCCAAGCCATGCAGGCCTTTGTTCAGACGATGAAGAGTCCGGGCCGGTATGCCGCTGCGGCTTCCTTCGCCCGGGCCGGCACGGGTCTTTTGGCGGGACTAGGCGGCGGCAACATCACCTTCATGCCGCCACCCTTCGCCGGTTGGACCCAAAGCCGCAACTTCCCGCCCTTCGCCAAACACACCTTCCGCGACCAGTGGAAGGCGCGACAGGCGCGGAAGAAACAGATTGAAAACCACCCATGACCGCACGCGAAACCATCCTCAACCGTCTCCGTGAAGAGCTGCGCCGGCCCGATCTGCGCTTTCCGCCGGCAAGCCCGCCGCCGTTGTCGTCCGCCCAACGCATGACGGTGACAGCGGCTGCCGGGACGCTTCACGAGTTGGCCGAGCGCTTTGGGCAGGAGTTGACAACGCTTCACGGCACCTATGAGATTGCGGACACGGCCACCGAAGCGCGTCTGGCCTTGATCAGCCGCCTGCTGGCCTGGCAGGAGGAGGAAGCGGCGAGCCGGCGCGGGCCGCGCCCCGCCACTGGCCAGGAGACCCAGGTGCTCAGCTGGGCGCACGGGGCTCTGCCCGTAATCGGCGTAGTCGATGCCCTGGCCGATCTTGGCCTGCAGGTCGTGACGCCTGCATCACTGCATACGCCGGAAGCGCTGGAGGCCGTGCGCTTCATCCGCTATGGTTTGACCGGCGTCCACGCTGCCTTTGCCAGCACCGGCTCCATGATGATGGTAGCCGGCCCCGGCAAGAGCCGGGCGGCCAGTCTCCTACCCTTTCGCCACATCGCACTCATCCCCTTCAGCCGCCTCTACCCGACCATGGAAGACTGGCTGGCCGACGAGCGTAACAAAAATGAGCTCACCGATCTTTTGCGCAAAAACGCCAACCTCTCTATGATCACAGGACCCAGCAAATCAGCCGACATCGAGATGAATCTGACGCTGGGTGTCCATGGGCCAAAATTCGTCCATGCAATTCTATTTGATGACAACGAAAGTGAGCGGTTCTGATGAGCCAGAATGCAAAATGGCGGGTGGGCGTTATCGGCGCGGGCTTTATCGTGCGCCTGGCCCATGTGCCCGATTTTCAGCGGATTGACGATGTCGAGGTTGTAGCCATTGCCGATGTCAACCAGGCCCGTGCTGCCGAGCTGGCCGCCGAGCAGGGCATTCCGCACGTTTATGAGGATTACCGGCGGATGTTGGCCGAGCAACAGCCAAACATCGTGGTCGTCGCTACGCCCAATATCTTCCACCAAGAGATGGCAAAAGCCGCGATCGAAAGCGGCGCCCACGTACTCTGCGAGAAGCCGCTGGCCCTCACCTATGAGGATGCAGTGGATATCGTCGAAACCGCAAGCGCCAACGGGCGCGTGCTGACGGTCGGCACCCATTTCCGCTACGCGGCGGCTTCGCTGGCCGTACGGCGGCAGGCCGATGCAGGCTTTTTCGGTCGCATCTACGCCGCGCGTACGGTCATGCATCGCCGGGCCGGAATTCCGGGCTTCGGGAGCTGGTTCACGCGCCAGGAATTGGCGGGCGGCGGCGCGCTGCTCGACATCGGCGTCCACGCCCTGGATCGGGCCCTCTACTGCATGGGTTTCCCCCAGCCGGTCACGGTTACCGGCGCCACCTTCAGCGAATTCGGCCCCCGGGGCCTTGGGCTGGGGGGCTGGGGCAGCGACATCTCCAAGCCGGACCCCGCTGCGATTCAGTTCGACGTCGATGACCTGGCGTGGGCCATGGTGCGCTTTGTCGACGGCAGCGTGCTCCAGTTTCAGGTCTCGTGGGCGACCCATGGACCGGAACAGTTTTACACCGAACTCTACGGCACGGAAGGCGGCGGCCGCATCGACGGCAACGACGGGGTCATGCTCTACCACGATCTCAACGGCGCGCCGGCCGACATCAAAGTGCCCGTTTCGGGCCAA
>CAYZLP010000794.1:0-3004 GCA_964478635.1 uncultured Caldilineaceae bacterium | reverse complement strand
AGGCCTGACCAATAAAGAGATCGCCTACCGCCTCGGCATCAGTGACCGGACCGTGCAGTTTCATGTGAACTCGATTTTCAATAAAACGGCTACCAATTCGCGCACAGAGGCCGTCGCATTGGCGGCGCGCAGCCAATGCTTCGCGGCCGCATCCGAGGTCGCTCTGGCCGGCGGCGCCCGGGACATCCTGGTCTTCATCGGCGAGCGGCCGGGCGAAACCGACCCGCCCCGGGAGGTGCCGGTCCGCTGTGACGATATCCTGCGCTACCACATGGAAATCTGCGGCGAGAGCGGCCACTGGTCGGAGATCACGGTCAACTGCGCCTTTCGACAACCGACCGATCTGGAACTCAAACTGGTGGAGAGCGAACTGCGTGCGCTGGAGGTCATCACGCCCCTGGCCTGCCCCGGCGCCCGGCTGAGCGAGCTGGCCGCAGCCTTCGAGGCGACGCTGCGGGAGGACGGATGGACCCTGGGCCCGGCTACCACCCATTTCGACTTTCACGGCCAGGGCATGGACACCATTGAGCGGCCCTGGCACGCGGCCGAAAAGCCCTGGGGCCAATCCCAGGACTGGATGCTGGAAGCAGGCATGGTTTTTTCCTATCATCCCCGCCGGGTGGTTTCACCTGCGCCGGGCTGGTCTACGGGCATCAATGAAGACGTGCTCATCACCGAGCAGGGCCTGGAACGCTTCGGCGACGGCTGGAGCCATCGTTGGCGGTTGATGTGAAACAGGCGACGCCGATGCAGATACCGCTGGTTGACCTGAGCTGGCAACATCGTCAGATCCGGGCAGAATTGGAACAAGCGTTTGAGCGTATCTTGACCGATCCGCTCTATGACGATTTGACCTATGCCCGGGAGCTGGAGCCGGCGCTGGCGGATTACTTTGACGTTCCTGAAGGCTGTGCGATTACGGTGCAGTCCGGTTCATCCGCCCAGTTTTTGGCGCTCAAGGCGCTGAACATCGGTCCCGGCGACGAGGTGATTACAGCGCCCAACAGCGATCTGCCGACCACCTCTGCCATCAGCCATACTGGCGCAACGTTTCGTCTGGTCGATGTGGAGGCCGGCACCCACAATCTGGATCCGGCTCAAGTCGAAGCGGCCATTACGCCCCGGACTCGCGCTATCGTACCGGTGCACATGTTCGGCCTCCCTGCAGCCATGGACCTGATTTGTGCCGTCGCTGAACGACATCGTCTGCTCGTTGTTGAAGACGCGACGCTGGCGCTGGGGGCCGTGTATCAAGGCAAGAAAGTGGGTCTATGGGGGGACGCCGCCTTTTTCTCTTTTGCCCCCCGCAAGGTGATCGGTGGGCTCTCGAATGGCGGTCTTGTCGTCACGCGTAACCCGGTGCTGGCCAGGAAAGTTCGCTTGCTGCGCGGTTACGGCCAGGAACCGGCGCTTATGGAGCGACCTATCCACGAGCGTCATCTTGACGGCGGCATTGAGAACGTTGCCGAGGGCTACAACCTGAAACTGGACGGCACCCAGGCCGCTGTGATCCTGGCCAAGTTGCCACATTTGGATCGATGGGCGGCACTACGTCGTAACGTCGCCGAACTGTATGCCGAGCGTCTGGCGCCTCTGCCCGATGTGGTGACGCCGGCGCAACCGACCAACGGCCAGCATGCCTGGCGCAATTATGTGATTCAGGTTCCGCCGGCCCGCCGTGATGCGATTCGGCAACAGATGGCCCAGCGCGGCGTAACGACTGCGACCTTGTACGCGCCGCCGGTCCACCTCCAGCCAGTCTATGGACATTTGGGCCTGAAACGGGGCGCGTTCCCGGTGGCGGAAACCCTGGCCGACTCATTACTGGCGCTGCCTATCTATCCGGGTATGACCGCTGAGCAGGTGAATTATGTGGTAGAGGCGCTGCAGGCAGCGATGATGCGCAAGACAGATTGAAAGAGGAAGTTTAGGCAATCTCCCCCTCACCATCGGGTGATTTTCAACGAGAACGATTGACTCGCAACATGACGGAGACGCTATGATCCGCACCAATGCACGTGACCTGGTCATGCTGGCCGTGACCGGCTTTGTCAGTCCGCCCACGCTGGACCGCTCGCCCTATCGTCCGAATACGGAAGGGCACAGCGCGGTTCACATCGGCATGGCCGGGATCGTCTACAACGCCCGGGTAGGCGATCCCGCCTACGGCTGGGAGGGGGACCATGTGGAACCGGGCGCAAGCATCGCCCATCCCGACAGCGCCGTGGATCACGCCATGCACTATCTGACCTGCGTGGGCAACGAAGCCGTGGTGACGAGCGGACTGGCCCGAGGTGCAAAGGGCATCGTTACCGGCGAGCACGCCCGCCTCCTGGTCGACTTCGCCCCCGACGTCCTGGAGCAGCTCTGTGTGGGCGATCAAATCCTGATCAAGACCCACGGCCGGGGCATGCGCCTGCTGGATTATCCCGGCGTTTTGGTCAAGAAGGCCGGCCCTAATCTCATCGAGAAGTGGGGGATGCGCCAAGGATCTGACGGACGACTTCAGGTACCCGTCGTGGCCACGATTCCGGCCCACATCATGGGTAGCGGCGCCGAGCTCACGCCCGAGTTTGTGGATCAGGATCTGATGACCGGCGACCGGGCCGCGCTGGCCGAACACGGCATCGACGATCTCAAACTGGGCGACCTGGTGGCCGTCATGGATACCGATCACCGCTACGGCCGGGGCTACAAGCCCGGCGGCGTCACCATCGGCCTCATTATGCACGGCGACTCGGCCTGGAATGGCCACGGCCCCGGCTGCCAGGACATGCTGGTCTGTGCAAATGGTGAGATTGAGCCGGTGATTGAAGCAGGGGCGAATATTGGAGAGATTCTTGGGATCTGAAGATGAGGAGATCGGCATGGCGGTCAACACCGACTCTCCCAATCTCTTAATCTCATTATCTCTCGATAAGCATATTCTCGAACTCATACTGGAACGCATATGCTCAACACAAACCTCTCTTCTCTAGTCAAAATCTCCGTCCTGGGCGATATT
>CAYZLP010000793.1:0-3007 GCA_964478635.1 uncultured Caldilineaceae bacterium | reverse complement strand
GCCGCAGCAGCAGCACGGGCCGGTTTGCCCGGCTAATGATGGCCCGGGCCACGTCGGTCAGCAGATAGCGCTGCCAGCCATTTTCGCGGTGGGCCCCGATGATGAGTAGATCGTAGTTCCCCTCGCGCATCTCGGCCATGATTTCATCAACCACCAGGCCGTGGCGCACGGCCGGCTCCACTCGATACCCTTCGGCTTGCAATGCCAGCAAATCATTGGTCAGCAGCCTGCCTTCCGGGGCGCCCCCGGCAATCAACTGGGCAGCATCGGCCGAGAGTTGGCTGGCCGGTACGCCCGGCGCGGCCGCAATCTGCGACATGACGTGGAGGAGGCGAACCTGGGCAGCAAGGGTCAGCCGATGTAGCCATGGTGACTCGGCATAGAGGCGGACGACCGGCGGCGTGCCGCCGCCACTGTCACAAATGAGCACCCGGTGGATGGGACGCTGGGCCTCCTTGGCGATGAGGACGGAGCAGGGCGCATGCTCCGCCACGTACGTTGTCACCGAACCCAACAGCCGTGTACGCAGGCGATGGCGCGGCCGTTCGCCGATCACAATCAGGTCGACACGACGGGCCGCGGCGCAGCGGACGATTTCGGGCGCGGTACGGCCGATTCGCACCTCGGTCTCAATCGTGAAGCCGGCCAGCGCGGCTTCGGCCTCCGCCTCCTTGAGGATCTGCTCGGCCCGGGCGCGTCGCGCCTCCGCCGGCGCGACGCTCAGCACGATCAGGCGGGCGTCCGCAGGCGCCAGGTTGAGGGCCGTCTCCAAGGCCAGGGCGGAATGGGGCGCGCCGCCGGTGGCGATCAGGATGCGCACGGAGTGGCGGGAATCGTTCATAGGAGCACCAGCACGATCGGAATGGCGAAGATCGCCAAGGTAAAGATGCCCAGGTTGCGCCTGGACGCGGTGCACAAGCCGACAAAGCCGAGGACCGCGTGCTCAAAGCGGCGGTAGACCAGCGTCAGCACGAGGGCCGAGATGATCAGAATGCTGGCCATCTCGGCCAGAATGACCGTGAAGGCAACCGGGTTATCCAGCAGGAGGGCAGCCAGAACGGTGTCGACAAATGTCGTGACATTTGCGCCCATGATGTAGGGAATGACATTTTCCCGGCGCACGAAGCCCCGATCGCTGAGCGGTACGAGAATGCCCAGCGAGATGCTGACCGACATGGAGATCATCGTGACGGCCGCTCCCAACAGGAACATGACCCATGGCCGGTAGACCAGGCGCGCGGTGCGGCCGACCTGGCTGCCCTTGAGGGTCATTTCCGGCAGACAGCGGTCGAACAGCGCAAAGCTCATCATGATGATGCCTAGACCCATGAGGAAAAGGCCCCACGCCGGAACGCGCGCGGCGGCCCAAGCGACGATGGGGTCAAAGATGACGGCAAACAGTGAGGTCAAGACCGGCCCCGAGCGCACGGAGACGGCGCTCAACCATCCCCGTTCCAGCAAAAGGAGGCCGACGGGCAGCGCGACCAAAAAGGTTGTACCCGTTACTGTCAGGGAGAGCAGCCCCATGGACATGCTGGCGCTGCGGCTGCGGCCGCGCAGGACATAAAGAAAGCCGATGGCAAAGACGATGAAGCTTGCGCCGAGCCGGCTGCCCGTGATCATGGTGAATGTTGAGGCCGGGGTCAGGGCGCCCGCGTCGAGCAGCGTCAGGGCGACGGCCGCCACGGGCGAGCCGCTGAGGATGAGATAGGCGAAGAGCCAGCCGAAGCCCAGACTGCGGACGGGTGTGTTGACGTGCAGCCTTTCCTGTATGAGGGGCGTCAGGCTGCCGGCGCCGGCCTTCATGAGGCTGATGGCCAACACAAAGAGAAAGAGGCTGGCGAGAAAGAGCAGCGCCTTGCCCGAACGGCGCCGCCACGGGCTCGACGACCGTGCCGCAGGTTGAACTACGCCGGCGGAACCGACCTCCGCCGGCCTGTGCAAATCCTGCAGGTTGCCGAAACGCTGCAGGCGTTGCACGTCATTCCACCGTTGCTCCCCGTCGGCTGATTAGCTTGATCACTTCGTCCGCACAGGTTTCGATCGGTTTGTCCGACGAATCGATGACGGGGATCTGGTGACGGGCGAAGAAATGACGAACCGCGCGCAGCTCCTCGACCACAGGATCCCGTTCCACATAGGAGCCGTTGGGCGCACCCACGTGGAGGAGGCGCGTGCGCCGATGGCGAATGAGCTGTCCCGGTTCGACGATCAGGCCAACCAGGCGACTGGGCTTCACGGTGAAGAGTTCCTCGGGCGGCGGTACCGCTGGCACGATGGGCACATTGGCGACCTTCCAGCCCTGAAACGATAGGTACATGCTCAGGGGCGTCTTGCCCACCCGGGAGACGCCCACCAGGACGATCTCGGCCAGGGGCAGTTCTTCGATCCGCTTGCCGTCGTCATGGGCTACGGCGAACTCAATGGCTTCGACCCGGTCGAAGTAGGACTGGTGAAGCTGGCGGTAGCGCCCCGGCTGGCCCAGGGGGGTCTGGCGGAGCACGCCGGCCAGGTAGTTGAGCAGAGGGCCGGCCAGGTCGAAATGCCAGACGCCGGCCCGGGTCGCAGCCTCGCTCAGCGTTTGTCGGCACTGATGGTCGACGAGGGTATGGACGATGACGCCGTTTTCGGCCACGGTGCGTTCGACGACATCGTCGATTTGCTCGTCGGTATAGACATGGGGTTCGATGTGCAGGGACGACTTCACGTCCGGGAACTGCGCCAGCACCGTGCGCGCCAGCAGCTCACCCGTCGCGCCCGTCCCGCCGGAGACGATAAAGATCGGGGGACCTGCGATCTTTTCTTCGATGCGCATGATGTCACCTTTCGGCCTTCTCCATTGCGCGGCAGCGTGCGTAGCGGTCCCGTTGCAGGCAGGGAGCGGCGCCGGGACAGCCGGCGGCCCGACGATTCGCCGGGCCTTCCGGCGTTCCCGGCCGCGCGCTTCGCTTCACGCTTCTACCTCAATCACGCGGTGATCTTCTCCATTTCCGCCTCGATCTCCAGA
>CAYZLP010000792.1:0-3011 GCA_964478635.1 uncultured Caldilineaceae bacterium | reverse complement strand
GCCAGACCCCGCCGCGTGCGCCAGCCGCCGGCGGCCAACAGCCCGATACCCAGCAGCAGCAAGCCGAGCAGGGCCAGTTCTAGGGACCAGAGCCAGCGACCGGTGAACGCCGAGGGCGCAATTGCGGTGCTGCTGCTCTGCGCTCCGTCGCCTACCGCAAAGCGAAATGCCGTCCTGGCATCGAAGGCATCAGGCCGACGGACGACGAGTTCCATCTGCCAGGGTCCGCTAATGGTCAATGGCAACGCCTCGATCTCATATTGCCCCTCTTCGCGTCTGACTGCCGATACCGCGCTCTCGCCCAGGTCGGCCTCTAGATAGGTCGCGCGCACGCTCACGTCGGATGCGTTGTCGATCGCGTTGCCGCGCCGGTCTGCCAACGTGATGAGCACACGATTCGCGCCAGCCTTGGCCGGCTCAATCTCCAGCTTGATCTCCGCACCTTCCAGCGTCTCAAGGAAGGAGACACCTGTTTCCTGACCGATCCCTGCCCGGGAGGCGACCTGACGCGCAGGTTCCAGCGTAGTGAGCAGACCGACGGACGCCAGCAGAAAAACGGCTAGGATTGTCTCTCCGAGCACGAGTTGTCCCAGGCGGCGCCCTGCCCAGTCTTCTTGGGCTAACTTGGGGCGGATCCACAACAAATTGAGCGCAGCCAAAATCAAAATCAGCGCGAGAAGGCTCAGTTTTGCCGCCAATGTGAGGCCATATGCGGTCCTCATCGCCGCCAGAACGGTCACTTGAGCCCAGGAGCTGTAGAGCCCCGTGACTACCAACGTGACCATGCTCACGAGCGCGAGAATTGAAAACCGTGACGCCAAACCCGCCAGCACGGATCTCCGCTGTGGCGGGACGGGAATCTGGATACTGGGCGGAATCACTATTGCAAAACTGATGAGACCACCGACCCAAAAACTGGCTGCCAGAAGGTGCAAGTAGTCGTTGAATATCGCGGGAGCACGGATTTCCGTCGTTGCCGCAGCGTGGCTGCCCAGGCTGAGGGTCAACAGGATACCCAAACCGGTTGCCAAAGCCAGCGTTTGTGAGGCGTGATTGGTTATACCCCCGTTACCCGCGTCGTTTTCTGGCGCGGTTGGGGAACGCAGCGCAAGGTCGAGCACAGCCGGTAGCAGCAAAATCAACCCCATACGCCATAACCAGAGCCGGCCCCAGCCCGTGTCAAACAGCACGGACACCAGTGGGCGGCCAAGCGCTTGGGCAACCGGAACCTCATAGGTACTAACCGTCTGAAGCAGCAGATGTCCCCAGGACGCCGCAAAGAGCAATCCGAGCGCAACCCAGATGGCTTTGAGCAGGCGGCCGTTCGTTCGTTCGGCAAGTTTACCAAGCCCATCCTTGCGCTGTAGGACAGGGCGCAGAATCAGCACAACGAAGGCCAGGCTGCCCACGGCCGTCATGGCGCCCAGCAGGGTAAGCCAGCGCAGAACCGGCTCATACGGCGATGGAACGAGCGGTGGGCTTGGTAGATCAGCCAGCGCAGTTGCATTGATTGGTTCGCCAACGGAGAAGAGGAATGAGCCGCGCACTTTATGACCGTCGACCGTCGATACGTTCGTCCAGGCCACAACGTATGTGCCGTCCGTGAGCGAAGGCAGGGCGACCGAGAGAACGGCAGGGTCCTGGCTGTCGACGACGCTTTCGCCCGCGTCAACCCGGTTGCCCTCCCCATCCAAGACCTGGATCTCGCTGAAATCCGGTTCGAGGGGCTCAGTAAACCAGATGGTAACCGCCGCTGGCGACTCTTCCACCACCGCATTGGACGGCGGATCCGAGCGGACCACATTGGCGTGTGCCAACGCCGACTCCGTACATGCCAGTTGCAGGCTCAGGAGCAGGCCGCCCGCGATCACTAAACGCAAGACGTACCCCAGGGGCTTGCGCAGCAACTTCATTGACCTTTACTCTCGACAACCGTCCCCGTACCTGCCGGTCGACGCATCAGGATGAAGATCGCGAGCAGGCCGGACACTGCGCCAATGGCACCCAGCGCCACGGCAATAATGGCCAGCGTGCGGAGGGCAGAAACGCTATCCTGGGCCTCTGCCACACTGCTTTGTGCACCACGTATCGCGCTTTCCATCTCGCGCGGCGCCGGTACTTGTTCAGGGAATTGAAGCTCTGTCGCAGGTTCAATGTCGCTGAAGCGCCCCGGACCCGATTCGAAGATTTCATCAATCACCATGTCTTCGACCGTGCCAAAAAAGCGAAAACGATATTGGCCCGGAGCAGTGGGGATGAAGTCAGCCGTGTATTGGCCCGGCTCACCGAAGAGGGAGCGCAGGGCAAAGGTCCTTGATTTGCCGCTAGCCACGTGGGTGATCTCTACTTGCAGGGTCTCCTCCAGCCCTTCAACCGGCACCGCTTCTTCATCCGCGTTCTCCGCCGCGATGAGCACGCGCAGATCGACGCCGTTCGGGATTCCCTCGTAGGCCGGCTCAACGCGAAAGCCAACCACGAACTCATAAGGTCCGATCTCCTCTCCTTCGTGCGCATTTGCCACATTGGAAAGGAGAATGACCAGCATGGCGCCAATCGCAATGCCGAGCGATAGTCTGACTGCAGTCAAATGGTGCATCGTTTCCTCCACTTACACGTTCCAGGTGTCGCTTCAAGTCGTAGTATGATCCTCAGTCCGCCGTCTCAGAGGGCGTGGCCTGCAAATAGAGATTCGGTAGCTGATTGTAGTTTGCCTGCAGCGATGGTATGGCAAAGAAGATGTTATAGAGCCCGGGATTGGGTACGCTAAAGGTGATTTCGTACAGACCGTCACCCAAGGAGGATGCCGGCGCCAGCTGTTTCCAGTTGCTGGTGGTCTGGCTGATCAGTGCATGGGCGTCCGTCACATCCGTCAGAGGCTCCATGGCGGATCCGTCGGTGAGGGTGAAGCGGAGTGTAAACGGTTCATTCACGAGAAGCTCACCTTCGGGTGTCACAATTTCAAGCTCAGGTAGGCTGCTCGCCAAATTCTGGGTCAGCTCGGGATTGGGTTC
>CAYZLP010000791.1:0-3015 GCA_964478635.1 uncultured Caldilineaceae bacterium | reverse complement strand
TCAACCGAGGCTTGATCATGGATGTACGAATGTATGCGACCCTGCGCCCGATTGTTGGCAGCTCAAAGATCGAGGTAGCGGCTGGCCCTGGGGATACGTTTCAGAGCTTAGTCGATGAGTTGACGACGCGCTGGCCGCAACTGAGTGCCGAATTCTACGACGCCAAGGGGAACTTGCACACGGGCGTTCATATCTTGCTCAACGGGCGCGACGTCCGCTACCTGAATGGGCTGGCGACGGAGATTCCGGATGGCGCCCAGATCAGAATTTTCCCCCCGGTCGGCGGCGGCAGCCACTCCTTTTATGACGTGAGCACCGCGCACGAAAACCAACCCATCGTCAGCGATTACTACGGTGTTCCCATCTGGCTGATGAAGGATTATCTGACCTCGCTGGGCGCAACCGAAGCGGCCGAGAATCAACTGGTCGGCGATGGCTGGCAGGCCAGCCTGCGCAAGGCCAAGCCGCGTGAAATTGGCTCTCTTCGGGTCGGCGGAACCACGGCGGAATTCAGCGGCGAGCCCGCGGCATTGGATGCCATGTTCGAGAAGCTGCACATGAAAACCCTGCGCGGCGGGGGATAGGGGACCTCAGACTGTCCAAAAAGCAGATCCTCCGCCAACGTCCCCGGCACGGTTCACGAGATTTTCCGTTGACCAGAGAAAGTCTGAACCGTGCCGGGGACGTTGGCTCCGGAGACATTGGTGCCGGGGACGTTTGTTCCGGGGACCGCCCTTTGGCCCCGGCGTAGTACACGTCTTTAAGATGCTTCCTCGATCTTCAGCGGGTGTTCGCGTACCGTAACGAGACGGGCATCGGCAATAGCTCCGTCTTTCTCATCGACAAAATAGACGATGTAGAAGGGCGGCCGCAATGAACCGGTAGTGCTCGCAGCAAGATCCGCCAGTGCCGGCGGCCACGGCTCATGATCGGCGTGAAGATAGCCGAACAGCCCCTTACGCACTTCGCGAAAAGGCAGCCCAGCGGCCAAGATTTCCACGTCGAATTCGAGATGCAGGGGCGTCATGCGAAATGCGCGAATGACGGGCGCTTCATCGAATTCCAGCGAACAAATGAAATAGATGCTGTCCGGGTAATGGGCATTCCACGCGTCCGTGGCCGACGGATAGGCTTCCGAGATAGGGTGGGAATGATAGATCCCCATCATCTCGTCGCCCTCATCTTCAAAATCAAATTGGAGCAGCAGCGTCTGGGGATCGACTTCGTAATTGTCGATGCGCTCTGCTGCGATATTACGTCCTCGATACAGGGCGTCCGCACGCAAGCCCCGCCCGCGCAGTACGCCGCAAATCTCCTCGGGTTTCCCCTCCCGGGCATGGGTCACGATCGCATCATAGATTGTGCGGGGCACGGTGGTTTCCGGCAGCGCATTGGGCTCAACCGTCACGACGATTTCCTCCCCTAGAGATGAGGCTGATGAACAATGGGGCGAAGTCTATCACGGGCAGGAAGCGCGGTCAATCCGCCAGGGGTAACGACCCAGCAATTCACATTTCACCGCCAATCGACCGCGCAACAAACCGGATACGACGGACTTGTCGTGAGCCTGTCGAATGATCGTACCGATTGCCTGTAAAATCCGCCTTTGTATTTTGCCCATTCTTTGTTATGATAGGCCCGCGTCAGCACATGGTGTACCCACTCCTAATCTTATCGGATGTCGTGCCATGGTGAACGGATCGCAGCATCTCCGCCGCAAACCGTGAA
The DNA here is from genome assembly GCA_964478635.1 of uncultured Caldilineaceae bacterium. GTDB lineage: Bacteria > Chloroflexota > Anaerolineae > Caldilineales > Caldilineaceae > JAGRCP01. Next base: position 1,287 of record CAYZLP010000791.1, on the reverse strand, counting down.
ACAGGTCTCACACGGCTACGGATAACGCGCACAATTGGAGCATCTCCATGAAGGGCTTGCTTGCCGGCTATGTACGGATTGTCGACCGGATCGCGGAGTTTACCGGTTGGCTCAGTCAGATGTTTGTGATCATCGTCGTCGTGGTCGGCTTCTACAACGTGCTGGCCCGCTTCATCGGCCGCTTCGTCGGCATGCAGCTGTCATCCAACGTCTTTATCGAAACCCAGTGGTACCTCTTTTCACTGGTCTTTTTCCTGGGCTTCAACTATATTCTGAAGCACGGCATCAACGTGCGGGTAGATTTTCTCTACGCCAAGTGGCCCCGCACCCGCCAGGCCGCGATCGATTTTTGGGGCCATCTCTTCTTTCTCGTGCCTTTCTGCATCATTGCCATCTACGTCACCATCAATCCCGTACTCACCTCTTGGGGGCGGCTGCCCAACGGGACTTGGGGCACATGGGAGATGTCACCCGATCCCGGCGGTCTGCCCCGGGCGCCCATCAAGACCATGATTATCGTGGCGTTCGTCCTGCTGCTCCTACAGGCCATCGCCGAATTGATCAAACTCTACCCCATCATGCGCACCGGCGAGGCGGTCTTCGGCGATGAAGCCCTGGCCGATGCACCGCTGCGCATTGAGTAATTACCCTTGAAGGAATGAGACCCATGGCTGAACCTTTTGAGAAGGTCATGCTCACGTTGGACGGTTCGGGCTTTTCGCGCCAGGCCGCGCCCCAGGCCGCCGCAATCGCCCAACGCTTCAACAGCACCCTGATTCTTTATTCAGTGATCCATAATCCCCATAACGCCGCCGCAACCTTGCCGCTGCTTTCCTCCGACGTGGAGACACTGGAGGCCGGGATCAATCGTCGCCTGCAAGCTGAAGCCAATCGTCTGGACACCGAAATGCGCAAGCTGGTCGAAGAACTGGGGGTGCCGGCCGCGAACGTCGACGTAGTGGTTGAGGCACATAACAACGCCGCGGAGGCCATCACGCGCTACGCCGCCGCCAACGAGGTCGATCTTGTGGTGATGTGCACTCATGCCCGCACCGGGCTGGAGCGCGGCTTGCGCGGCAGCGTCGCCGAAACCGTCCTGCACCAAGCTCCCTGTCCGGTTCTGCTTGTACGAGCGAAGGAACACTGAGAGTCAGTACTGCACGATTTGTCATTCTGAGCGGGTCAAATCAGTGCCATCGCTCTGGCGAGCGACGAGCGAAGAATCTCGAACTGCAATCAATCGTGCACCGCTGTGATTCACTGACAGACAAGTAAGGGAAGATCCCA
>CAYZLP010000790.1:1933-3022 GCA_964478635.1 uncultured Caldilineaceae bacterium | reverse complement strand
GGCCGCGGCGCAGCAGTATGAACCCGTTCGGCACAGGCGTCCCACAGCCCAGGAACGCGGCAAGCGGACGCACCGGCGGCGGATTGGCCCGCGTAGGCAGCGGCGTCTGCCCATGCCGCCCATCTTCTCCATGATCTATGTCATGACAACGGCCATGATGGTGCTGGTGGCGCTCCTCACCCTCTTCTCTCTGGCCCAAAGTACCGGATCCAGCCTGCCGGGTGACGCGCTCTACGGCTTCAAGCGCACTGCGGAGCGCGCCCAGGGTGTACTCATGGCCGCAGCCGGCGATCGGGCCGGCTGGCACGCTACGCAGGTGGAACGCCGCCTGACCGAAGCCCTGGTCCTGGAAGTACGCGACGGCATGACGCCGATCGAAGCAGATTCGGGCATTGCACGCGCGGTCGATACGGCCCTGGAAGCCGCAACGGCACTGCCCAGTGACGAACGCCAGGCGCTCTTCTCAGAATGGCTGGACGAACTACACAGCCTGCGCAATCAGGCCGACGCGGAAGGCATCACCGCCGGCGCGCTCGATCGCACGATTGCCACCGTCGAGACCGCTGCCGGCGTGACCGAGCCGGCGCTGCCCGTCGTCACGGTCGTGGAGCCGGATGGCGCGACAGGAGACGAAACCGGCGGTCGTTCGCCGGAGGACGCAGAGTTGACCGGGGAACCGGAGGCCCTGTTCGAACCGATCCTGACGCCCACGGCCACTATGACGGCCACGGCGACCGCGACCCCGTCGGCAACGCCGACGGTAACGCCGCCACCCACGCACACGCCTCTCCCCACGGCGACGCTCAGCCCGACGCCGACGGAGACGCCTGCGCCAACCGCGACCTTTACGCCGCAACCGACCGCGACCCGAGACTCGGGCGGTTCCGGCGGATCGCGGCCCGATCCAACCGATACACCCGTACCGCCCACGCCCACAGCAACGGCGACCCCGTCGCCAACGGCTGAGGCCACTGTCGAAGGCAGCCCCACGCCGGATGCCTCGTCCACGCCGGACGGCACGATGACGCCGCCCCCCACCGGAACAGGTACGCCGGAGGCCACACCGTCGCCCGAGACAACACCCGAAGA
>CAYZLP010000790.1:0-1833 GCA_964478635.1 uncultured Caldilineaceae bacterium | reverse complement strand
GGTTTTGCGAGCGGGCGCGAAATAGGGCATACTTTGCCCACACGCATACCATCGCTTTGCCGACCGTCGCCGCGTGATCCGCGCACGCCCGATGCTTGATGCCCAAGGAGTAATCGCATGTCAACTGCCGTCATGACTTCTGTCAATCTAGCGGAGATGGGCTGGGCGGCCCGGAACGCAAGCCGCGCCCTGGCCATCCTCAGCACCGAGCAGAAAAATGCCGCGCTGCTGGCCATCGCCGATGAACTGGAAGCCCGGGCCGAAACCATCATGGCGGCCAACAGCCTCGACCTTGCCGACGGCCGTGCCAAGGGACTAAGCGAAGCCCTTCTGGACCGTCTGCTGCTGAATGAAGCGCGGATCGCCGGTCTCGCTGAAGATGCGCGCAAAGTCGCCGATTTGCCCGATCCGGTCGGGGCGGAGATCGAGGGCCGGGTGCTGCCCAACGGCCTGCGCCTGAGCCGGCGCAGGATCCCCATCGGCGTCCTGGGCGTCATCTACGAAGCCCGTCCCAACGTCACCATCGATATCGCAACCCTGGCCCTGAAAACCGGCAACGCCGCCATTTTGCGCGGCGGCAGCGAAACCCTGCGCAGCAATGTCGCCCTGGTCACCGTCATTCACGACGCACTGGCCAAAGTTGGATTGCCGGTCGAAGCAATTCAATATATCGACAACCCGGACCGGGCTCTGGTTGGCGAATTGCTCCGGCTGGACGAATATGTCGACATGATCATCCCGCGTGGGGGCGCCGGTCTGCACCGCCTTTGCAAGGAGCAGGCCACCATGCCCGTCATCACCGGCGGTATCGGCATCTGCCATCTCTACGTGGACGTCAGCGCCGATCAGGCGCGTTCGCTGGACGTTATCGAAAATGCCAAGGTTCAGCGCCCCAGCGTCTGCAACGCCCTGGACACCGTTCTCGTCAACCGGCAGATTGCGGTCGACTTCCTGCCCAAGCTGGCCCGGCGCATGGCCGAAAACCAGGTCGAACTCCGCGCCACGCCCGATGCCCTGGCTCTACTCGGACAGCAAGATTACGGCATCCCTGTCTCCGTTGCCGGTCCCGACGATTTTGACACGGAGTGGATGGCGCTGATTCTGGGCATCAAGCTGGTGGATACGCTGGAGGAAGCCGTCGCCCATATTCAGGAGCACAGCCTCGATCATTCCGACGGCATTCTCACCAACGATCTGGAAAATGCGACGCGCTTCGTCAACGCAGTCAACTCATCGGCCGTTTTTGTCAATGCCAGCACGCGCTTCAATGACGGCGGTCAATTCGGCCTGGGCGCCGAAGTGGCGGTCAGTACCCAGAAGCTCCACGCCCGGGGGCCCATGGGGTTGGAGGAACTGACGACCTACAAGTGGGTGGCCATGGGTGATTTTCACGTGCGGCCGTAATCTACGCCGCAATGCCCAACGCGCGCACGCATTCCCCGCCACATATCTGGAGTTGAGGATCATGGGTCAGTCAATTTTTTATGTCAACGGTGAGTTTGTACCGGCCGAACATGCCAGTCTGCCCCTGACCGATCTGGGCATCGTGCGCGGCTACGGGATATTTGATTTCTGGCGCACCTACGATGGCGTCCCCTTCCACCAGCACGAACACCTGCAGCGCTTCGCCAGCTCCGCGGCCCAGATCCAGCTCGATCTTCCCTGGTCTGAAGCCGAGCTGGATGCCCTCATCCGGGAAACCGTGGCCCGCAACGGCCTGCTTAACGCCTCCATTCGCATCATCGCCACAGGTGGTCCGGCGCCCGACTACATGACGCCCCAGGGCAACCCGAGCCTGATCGTCATGGTCACGCCCGCGCCCGGCTACCCGGA
>CAYZLP010000789.1:0-3025 GCA_964478635.1 uncultured Caldilineaceae bacterium | reverse complement strand
ATGTCCCATTCACGCCAGGGGGCGATGATGGTCAGGCGGGGATTCAGGGCCATGACCGTCAGTTCGAAGCGCACCTGGTCGTTGCCCTTGCCCGTGGCGCCGTGGGCGACAGCGTCCGCGCCTTCCAGTTCGGCAATCTCCACCATGCGCTTGGCGATGAGGGGCCGGGCAAAGGAGGTGCCCAGGAGGTAGTCCCGCTCGTAGATCGCACCGGCCTGCATGGTGGGAAAGACGAAATCGGTCAGGAACTCGGCCCGCAGATCCTCGACGTAGCACTTGCTGGCACCGGAGGCGATGGCCTTCTCCTCCAAACCGTCGAGTTCGTCGGTCTGGCCGAGGTTGGCACAGAAGCAGATCACCTCACAGCCATAGTTGTTCTTCAGCCACGGCACGATCACGCTGGTATCCAGCCCGCCCGAATAGGCGAGGACGCACTTCTTGACTTCGGGCTTGCTCTTGTTCATGGTTTGCTTTCCCTTCATGGATGGACGAAAAGACGGCGAATGATTTCAGTATTCAACAAAAAACGCCACCCGGAGCATCCGGTGTGGCGTTGGGAACAGACAGGCGTCACGCGTGCAGCATCGATCAGGCAAGGTGCAGTCACCTCGACGGCTTGCTATGCAAAGCGATGTCCGCTCCCGGCGGACGGCCTCCTGACCAGCGACAGGTACATGACGACTTCCTCGCACATTTCTGATTCGATGGAAGAAGCATACATCAGACAGGGACCGCGCGTCAAAGTCGCGCGGGAGATTGGCGAAATCACCTGTCGGTTATTCTTCGTAGTTGAGCGCCTCTTTCACTTCCGCCAACGTGTGCCGTGTGCTGTCAGATTTCTTCACGTTCTGCATGTGGAGGTAGTCAAGGTAATCTGCGAGTTTGCTCTCGTCCGACAATATTTCCTGGAGTTTATGGAACTCTGCGATGGGGATAACGGCAAACTTGGTCTCACCGTCTTCACTGATGAACTGCACCTGTTCGAACACTTCACTTCCTCCGATATGCGCGCCCTCTTGGCAGAATATCAATTACGTCAATGATTCGAACCACGTCATCACGGTCGAATAGGATTCGATAATGGTCGACCCTGAGCCGATATGCAACATCGTGCTTCACGAGTCGCTTTACGTTTCTCGTCTCAAAAGGGGTTATTGCCATCTGTTCGATGCTATCAAGTATACGCCGTTGATCGCTCCGGGGATATCGACGCAAATTCTTGCGCGCGGTATCGGTGAAGACCACATCATACGGAACTGCGTCGGGGGCCACAGGAATTGCTCCATCATGTGTTTCGATCTTGAATTGTTGAGTTGATTCTACAGCCGTCCGCACATCAAGCCAAATCGCTGTTGATTCTCTTGGTACTGCCCAGGCGGTGAATCGGCGACTTCAACTGACTATCTTTGAGACGAAATAAGCTGAATTTTACGCGGCCTTGAAATGAGTTACAATGACAGTAGCTTCCTCGGTAACAACTAATCACGTTGAAGACACTTTATCCACCACAAGGAGCAGATCATGGCCGACAAGAAACCCAACGTCCTCGTCCTGTGGGGCGACGATATTGGTTGGTACAACATCAGCCACAACAACCGGGGCGCGATGGGCTATCGCACGCCCAATATCGATCGCATTGCCCAGGAAGGTATCGAATTCACCGACTATTACGGCCAGCAGAGCTGTACGGCCGGCCGGGCCGCCTTCATCACCGGCCAGAACCCCCTGCGCACAGGGTTGACCAAGGTAGGCATTCCCGGGGCCGACCTGGGGCTCCAGGCGGAAGATCCCACGATCGCCGATTTGCTCAAGCCCCTTGGTTATGCGACCGGTCAGTTCGGCAAGAACCACCTGGGCGACCGGGATGAATTTTTGCCCACGGCCCATGGCTTCGACGAGTTTTACGGCAATCTCTACCACCTCAACGCCGAAGAGGAACCGGAGAATGCGGATTATCCGCATCACCTGCCGGAGAGCCTCTTGCCCCGCCCGCGCGGCGTGATCCACTCCTATGCCGACGGCCGCATCGAAGACACCGGTCCGCTCACGAAGAAGCGCATGGAGACGATTGACGACGATGTGACCGACCGGACCATCGCCTTCATCGAAGAAGCCGTCGAGAACGATACGCCCTTCTTCGTCTGGTGGAATTCCACCCATATGCACTTCCGCACCCACATTCCGGACGATGCGAAGGGTCTCAGCGGCCAGGGTTTCTATAACGACGCCATGGTGCTGCACGACCAGGCCGTGGGCCGGCTGCTGGACAAGCTGGACGAACTGGGCATTGCGGAAGACACCATCGTCCTCTATTCCACCGACAACGGCCCCCACTACAATACCTGGCCGGACGCGGCCATCTCGCCCTGGCGGAGCGAGAAGAACTCCAACTGGGAAGGGGCGTACCGCGTGCCCTCCTTTGCCCGTTGGCCGGGCAAGTTTGAGGCGGGCAAGACGCTCAACGGCATTGCCTCTCACCAGGATTGGCTGCCGACGCTGTTGGCTGCCGCAGGCGAACCGGAGATCAAAGAGAAGCTGTTGGAAGGGCACCAGGCGGGCGACAAACAGTTCCGGGTCTACATTGACGGCGTGAACCTGCTGCCCTATCTCACCGGCGAGATGGATGAGAGCCCCCGCAAGTTCTTTGCCTACGTGAATGACGACGGCGCGCTGGTTGCGCTCCGGGCAGGAGACTGGAAGATAGTCTTCCAGGAACAGCGAGCCAAGACCATGCAACTCTGGGCCGAACCCTTCGTGGAACTGCGCGTGCCCAAGCTCTTCAACCTGCGCCGCGATCCATTCGAGCGGGCCGACGAGAACTCCAACTCCTACTGGGACTGGCATCTTGACCACGTCTACATGCTCTATCCCGCCCAAAACATCGTCGCCCAGCAGATTCAGAGCTTCATCGAATTCCCGCCCCGGCAGAAGCCTGCTTCCTTCAACCTGGACCGGGTCTTCGAGCAATTGCAGGATGCATCGGGCGCCGGGATGCACTAGATGCTGACTTGGATGGAGATCGTGC